>JBGGMQ010000062.1:0-3426 GCA_041287975.1 Verrucomicrobium sp.
CGTACCGATGGCAGCACGTGGGAAGCCGACAAGGCAGTGCGCGCCGGGAGGAAGGCCGACCGTGCCCCCGCAGCTTCCAGCGCGCCGCTCGTGCCCTCGGAATTGCAGGAGAGCCACGTCCTGCAGACCTCCCCCCTGCCCGCCGGGCGGGCGAAGGCCAGTCCCGCGACACCCCTCCCTGCGTCGGCCAACCCCTAGGGCCGACTACCGTACTTTGATTGTGCTTGGAATAAACGTCAGCTTCATTATGTCCCTCTCCAAACCCCTCGTTCTCCTTGCACTGCTCTTCTGTATGGGGGCTGGGCACGGCCTTCCAGCGCAGAGCCCCAATCTGCCGCCGGAAGGCTTGGGCATCCTCCCCGATGAAGTCGGAGTGCATTTCAGCGCCGTTCGCAGTGAGGCCATCACCACCTTGGGCAGTGCCGTCACAGACGCATCTCCAGATGGCGAGTTCCTCACCTCCACCACCGGGGGGCAGTTCTGGGTGCAGCGCCACACCCCCGTCTCCACCCAGTCGCCGCCTCCGGAACCCTTGGATGAAGTGGATCTCTATTGGAAGGATGGCCAGGGGCAGTGGACTTACCAGACCACCTTGGAGCCTCCCCTTGCTGGCGGCAATGCTTCGGGATTCGGCAGTACCGTCGTCGCTGCGGGGAACAGGCTCTTCATCGGTGCTCCAGGCGCTTTGAACTCCTCCTCAGTCGCCAGTGGCGTGGTGTATGTGTACGAGATCACAGGCTCCGTCCTCACCCCGGTGCAAACCATCGAGCCGCCCTCAGGTGTCGCGGGAGATCAGTTCGGTGCCGCTCTGGCGGTAGAGTCCCACCGCCTCCTCATCGGTGCTCCGGGTCGGGACAGGGTCGTGGACATCAGCACCACCCTGGTTGATGCCGGTGCTGTCTTCCTTTATGAAAAAGACACCACCTGGGATCTCCTGCGTACTGAGTGGAGCGCCTCACCCCAGGCAGGCGCGCAGTTTGGTTTTTCGGTGGGCTTGCACGGCCGCGGCTACGTGGTGGGTGCCCCCTTTGAAGACGCAGAGTTCGAGGTATCAGGCACCCCCACCGTCCTGCAGGATGCCGGGGCTGTCTATCTCGGCCGTTGGGATCACGCCGCCACCTGGCTGGACTACAAAAACCTCTTCTCCCTCTATGCGCCCGTCCAGGCAAAGATGGCCGGCCTCGCCCATTCCCACTTTGGCTGGTCCGTCAGCATGGATGGCCTGATGCGGGTGGCCGTGAGCATGCATGACCCCCGACGAGGCCTTTGTGCGGACCTCCTTCTCGCATGCCCAGGCGCCTCCAGGCGCGCGATTTGGGGAGCACGTTGAGGCTGCCCAAGGCGGTGTCGACTTCGGAGTGCGCACCGGGCAGCGGCAGGACAATGTGCCCCTGCACTACTACGTGGTGGAGGCCATCCAGGCCCGGCCCGGCTCCCTGGCCGGCAGTGTCGAGACGCCCCGGCGGGTGGGGGACCTCACCGGCGCAGATCCAGAAGGGGATGCCTTGGCCTTTGCCATCCCCACGGTGGGCAATCCCTATGGCATCCATTTTTCCATCAGCTCCACAGGAGAATTGCGCGCCAAGAGCACTCTGGCGACGTTGCTTGACGGGGTCTACCCTCTGACATTGAGCGTCGCGGATGGTGGGGGCGTACCCCTGCTTCGCACCTTCAGCGTGGAGGTCACCGGAGCCGTGCCCGATACCGACCGGGACAAGATGGCAGACTCCTGGGAGACGAGTCACGGCTTGAATCCCGCGCTGGATGACGCCGCGGCAGACCCAGATCAAGACGGTCTGACCAACCTTCAGGAGTATGCCGGGAACACGGATCCCATGGATCCGGAAGGGCCCCTCCTCATGGGCGGTTACATCGATCTGCGGCCGTATCTGCCCTTGGCCTCCCAAGATCAGGCCGGGCAGGGCACCGTCACCGTCGTGGACGGAGGGCAGGGGCTCGCGCTCACGGGGAACCGCTGGGTGCGCATTCCGTTCGCCTACACCGTCACGCCTCATACCGTCATTGAGTTTGAATTCAAAGGCACCGTGCAGGGGGAGATTCATGCCGTGGGCCTGGATGAAGACCTCGTGGAAGGCAATGCCCCACGCCTCGCGCAAGTCTGGGGCACCACGCCCACCACCGCTTTCACCGGTGCCATTGCTCCCGGGGACTTCGATGCGTACAAGCACCATGCGAACAACTGGGCCCCCATTCGCGTGCGGCTCGGCCAGTACTACACAGGGCCCAAGCAACATCTCATCATTGCCAACGATGACGATGAGGCCCCGCAAAATGCCAGCACAGAAATCCGCAAAATCCGGGTGTATGAAGCACCCATCTTCGACAGCGAAGGGTACGTGGACCTGCGCCCCTTCGGCGGCTACGCCCAGTCCTACGATGGTGACAAGCCCAAGCAGGGCACCGTCACTATTTCCCAAAACCACCGCGAGGTGGAGGTCACGGGGAACCGCTGGCTCCAGTGGCTGGTCAACTACAATGTCACACCTGTGACCACCGTGGAGTTCTCCTATTGGAATGACGTCCAGGGAGAGGTCCACGGGATAGGCCTCGACGAGGACACCCAGCTCAACAACGGGATCAGGCTGTTCCAGATCCATGGCACTCAACTCTGGGAGGGTGCCCGGCAAGTTGGTCTGTATGAAAAATACCAGGGAAGTGGAACCTGGAAGAACTATAGAATCGCTGCTGGCAAGGGCTATACCGGCGTGATGCGCTATCTCATGCTGGGCAATGATCACGACATCGCCGTGCCCACAGCTCATGCTCGCATCAAAGATGTGAAGATTTATGAAGCCGCCGACTTCGATGGCGACAAAATGCCCGACTGGTGGGAGCAGCAGTGGGGCACCAACCCCACCCTGGCTGATGGAAGCGCTAATCCTGATGGAGACGCATTGACCAACTTCGAAGAATTCCAGCAGCACACCGACCCGCTGGACCCTGAGGGGCCGCTTCTCATGGGAGGATACCTTGACCTCCGTCCCTATCAGTCCGTGGCTGCCCAGGATGTCCCGGCTGCGGGCTCCATCGTCGTCGAAAATAAGGGCGAAAGCATGAAGGTGACCGGCAATCGCTGGGTGAGAGTCCCCTACGACTACACGGTGACACCAAACACGGTGATGGAGCTTGAATTCCGTGGCGCTCAAGAAGGCGAGATCCATGCCGTGGGCCTGGATGAGGACACATCCGAGAGCAACGCCAAACGCCTGTGTCAGCTCTGGGGTACTGATGTGTGGGCCAATGCCTTCCAGCCAGGGGACTATGACGGCTACAAGCATCATGCGCCTGACTGGAAAACCTACCGAATTCGAATTGGGAAACTGACGACGGGTGCCATGCACCAGTTCGTCATTGCGAATGACGATGACAACAGTCCGCAGGATTCCAGCACCGAGATTCGCAAGG
>JBGGMQ010000063.1:0-14601 GCA_041287975.1 Verrucomicrobium sp.
GGGCCATCCTCTGGGTTCATGTCGGTGTTCACAGGACCGGGCTGGACGTTGGTCACCGTAATGCCGCGGGGTCCGAGGTCACGAGCCAGGCCCTTGGTGAGGCCAGCGACCGCCGCTTTGCTCATGGCATAGACACCACCGCCAGCGAAGGGCATGCGATCCGCATTCGTGCTGCCGATAATGATGATGCGACCGCCTTCTTTCATGTGGCGGGAGGCTTCCTGGGAGGCGACAAACACACCGCGGACGTTCACCGCCATCGTACGGTCGAAGTCTTCCAGTTTGAATTCTTCAAGAGGGGCCATGATGGCGACACCTGCATTGTTCACGAGGATGTCGAGTCCGCCGAGCGTGCTGACGGTCTCTGCCACGGCGCTCTTGACCGCTGCGGCGTCGCCGCTGTCAGCTTTGATGGCGATGGCTTTTCCCCCTTGGGCTTCAATGGCCTTGACCACGGCCTCGGCCTTTTCTTTGGCGCTGGTGTAGGTGATGGCAACGGCCGCGCCATCGGCAGCGAGACGACGGGCGATCGCTTCGCCAATGCCGCGCGATCCTCCGGTAACAAGGGCAACTTTATTGGCGAGCTTGGCAGTCGGTTGAGTACTCATGGTCGTATTATTTACTGATTGGTACACATATCTACTGTGGACATTCTGTCGTCAACGATTAATTTACCGAAAGGTATGAAATTATCGACACCTACCGCCTCCCTGGGTCGACCCCGGGCTTTCGACATCGAGAAAGCCCTGGAGGCGGCCATGATCCTCTTTTGGAAACAAGGCTTTGAAGGCACCTCCTTGAGCGA
This sequence comes from Verrucomicrobium sp., assembly GCA_041287975.1. Classification (GTDB taxonomy): domain Bacteria; phylum Verrucomicrobiota; class Verrucomicrobiia; order Verrucomicrobiales; family Verrucomicrobiaceae; genus Verrucomicrobium. Next base: position 806 of record JBGGMQ010000063.1, read on the forward strand.
TCTGACCGAGGCCATGGGCATCAATCGCCCCAGCTTGTACGCCGCCTTCGGGAACAAGGAGGAGCTCTTCAAAAAAGTGGTGGAACGCTACGGCTCAGGCCCTGGAGGGCACGTGTCCGCAGCGCTCGCCCAACCAACAGCGCGCAAAGTCGCTGAGGCCATGATCTGGGGTTCTGTGAACCTGCTGGGAAATCCTGACAACCCCCGAGGCTGCTTGATGGTGCAAAGTGCCCTGGCTTGTGGGAAGGACTCAGCCGACATTCAGAAGGATGTCTCTGGCAAGCGCCTCTTTGCGGAAGGAGCACTGCGGCAGCGCTTTGAGCGAGCGACGCAGGAGGGTGATCTGCCCAGAACTGCCGACCCAGCAGACTTGGCGCGGTTTGTCCAATCGGTGACGCAAGGCATGGCCGTGTTGGCCGCCGATGGCACCACGTGGGATGAACTGGATCGTGTCGCCAAGATCGCCATGAAGGCCTGGCCGAGTTAAGAGGGGCAACACGCCAGGCGAGGGAAATGCAGACATCTTGGGCAGGCAGACGTACTCCCAAGGACCGTGGCATCCCCTTCATCGACCGGAAAGATTCCGGCCCTCCCCCAGTCTTCTGCTTCCGCCATCAAGGAGACGGTAGTCCCTGTGCCAGTGACAGAGGGAGCGATCCCCAAGCCGCCCTTGTTTCTGATTCTGCTGGCCTTTGCCGCTGTCTACCTGATCTGGGGGTCCACGTACCTCGGGATCCGGTTGGCGACCGAGACCATGCCACCTTTCCTCGTGGCTGGGAGTCGTTTCCTGCTGGCCGGAACTTTACTCTACAGCGTCCTCCGCTGGCGGGGTGAGCCTAATCCACCAGCAACTTCCCTGAAGGATGCGGCCATCATCGGAGGTCTGCTGCTGGTCGGCGGCAATGGCGGCGTAAGCTGGGCGCAGCAGTATGTGCCCACGGGAGTTTCGGCATTGATCGTTGCTTCTGTGCCTCTGTGGATTGTTGTGACGGACTGGCTCCGACCCCGCGGCACGAGGCCTCGCTCCGCAGTGATGATTGGCCTTGCTCTAGGCTTCGTGGGCGTGATCCTCATGGTGCTGGGCAAGGATGCCAAAGGTCACGCTGTGGTAGTGCCGATGGGTGCTGCCGTGCTGGTGCTCTCCACCATCACCTGGGCGCTGGGCTCCATCTACTCACGCCACGCAAAACTTCCCGGTTCCGCGCTCATGTCGATTGCCCTCCAAATGATGACCGGCGGAGCCCTGCAGTTGCTCACTGGAGTGCTCTTGGGAGAGCTGCCCCGCTTTCATCCTGAGCTGGTCAGCGCGACCTCGGCATGGGCCTTCGTTTACCTGACCTTGATCGGGTCCCTGGTGGGATTCACAGCCTACGTGTGGCTGATGCGCGTGTGCAGTCCCGCCCTGGTCTCGACGTACGCATACGTGAATCCCCTGGTGGCTGTGGCTCTGGGTTCCCTGGTGCTGAAAGAGCCAGTGCCTCACGCGATGGTACTCGCGGGCGGATTGATCCTGGTGTCGGTGATTCTCATCACCGTGACATCGGCACGGAAGAAGACGGGGTGAGTGGCGGACATTGACAAAGATTGCCAATCGTGGTTTCATACTTGGCCATGCCGACCCAAAACGTCAATCTGACCCCAGAATTGGATCGCTTCGTGAAAGCGGAAGTGGCCTCTGGGCACTACAATAATGCCAGCGAGGTTCATCGAGCGGCATTGGCCGTTTTGGCAAAAGCTCAGGAAGTGCGCCAGCTTAAGATTCAGCGGCTAAAGATAGAAATTCAGAAAGGTCTGGATGATTCCGCAGCGGGTCGGGTCATCATGATCAGCGGAAAATCCGAACTCAGAGCAATTGTGAGATCTGCCTACGATCAGGCAGTGGCGAAGCTCGAAGCTTCCAACGCTGAACGTGCTGAATGAAACTGCTTCTATCCGATAGGGCGCTGATCGATGTTCAGCTCTGTCTCGACTGGTCGGCGACCGTCTTTGGAGTCGACGCAGCGCGACGATATGCAGAATTGATTAATGTCGCTATTGAGGATCTTGTCGCAAATCCCAACCCTGCGGAGGCAGAGGGACACCCCGAACTGTTTCCCATCAAGCTTTACCATTTGAGACATAGCCGTAAACGAGCCCCTGTAGAGGGTTTGATCGTGAAGTCTCCCCGGCATTTCATTGCCTACCGTGTGCTGGAAGATGATGCTCTTGAGGTCCTCCGTATATTGCACGATAGCATGAACATTGAAGAGCATCTCCTGGAAGAAGGAAGCTAATTTGTCTTCCAAACCCAAAGAGTTTACGGAACAAACTGAACGGCTGGGACAGCCGAACTACTTTGGCTTCCCACCTTTGCGGCCTTCGTCGGCGTCGATGAAATCAAACATCGTCTCGATGCCGTCGCCGATGACCATGCCGGCTTCATTGAGGCGGAAGACGAGGCGGTCGTGGCTTTCGTCACGCCAGCCGCGCTTGGCCATGAAGCCGTTCCAGACTTCGATCTCTTCGTCGTCGGGCTGGCCACCGTGATCGAAGACCCAGTCGAGTATTTCCTCGTCCGCGCCACCTTCCAGTGTGCGCTTGACGAGGTCGTCATACCGCACGCCCAGAAAATGCAGGCAGCGGCGGTCAAAGACGCCGGGTTTTTCGCCCACGAAACTGGCATAGTCCGCCGGAAGGCTGCCCATGGCATTGAGGCGGATCTTGTCGAGCATGCGACCGAAATAGACAATGCCCCCCACCTTGTCATAGGGGCTGCGGAGACCGGGTATGTGTGGCATTCAGGAACTAAAGCGAGGGTGGCGCAGATCGCACGAAAAATTCGCGACGGCTGCGTCAGACGGCAGGAGCGGGAGTGGAGCCAGCAGGCGCTTCAGGCTCCGACTCTGCCTTTTTCTCCTCCTTGCCCCGGTTCGCGAGGCGGTCAAAGAAGAGGTACACCACGGGCGTGGTGAAGAGGGTGAGAGCCTGGCTCAAGATCAAACCACCCACGATCGCGTAGCCCAGGGGCTGCCGAAGTTCGGAGCCGTCCCCATGGCCAAGGGCCAGAGGGATGCCCCCGATCATGGCGGCCAGCGTGGTCATCATGATCGGGCGGAAGCGCTTGATGCTGGCTTCGTAGATGGCGTCATACGGCGACATCTTCCGGTCACGCTCCGCCTCGATGGCAAAGTCGATCATCATGATGGCATTCTTCTTCACAATCCCGATGAGCAGCAGGATGCCGATGATGGCGATGACGCCCACATCATGACCGAAGAACCACAGCGTCAACAGGGCGCCAAGACCCGCGGAGGGCAGGGTGGAGAGAATGGTGAGCGGATGGATGAAGCTCTCATAGAGCATGCCCAGAATGATGTAGATGGCGATGATGGCCGCCGCGATCAAATAGGGCTGCGACTTCAGGGAGGACTGGAAGGCCTGGGCGGTGCCCTGGAAGTTGCCAGTGAGCGAGTCAGGGATGTTCATCTCCTCACGGATGCGCTCAACCGCATCCACGGCCTGCCCCAGTGCGATGTTCGGGCCGAGGTTAAAGGAAATCGTCACTGCCGGGTACTGGCCCAGGTGGTTCACGGAAAGTGGCTTGGTGGAGCTGGTGTTGAACTTGACCAGGGTCGAGAGCGGGACCTGCCCGCCAGTCAGCGGGGACTTCAGGAACAGCTTGTCAAAGGTGGAGGGGTCATTCTGCAGTTCCGGCGGCACTTCAATGATCACCTTGTACTGGCTGAGCTGCGTGTAGAACTGGGTCACCTGGCGTTCGCCAAAGGCATTGTACAAAGCGGCGTTGATGGCTGCGGTCTCGATGCCAAAGCGGGAGGCGGCCTGGCGGTCAATCTCCACATTCAGCGCCGGAGACGTGGACTCCTGGTCAGAGGTGACATCCCGCAGTTCCGGCAGAGTCTTGAGCTTCTCCACCATCTTGGGAGCCCATTCATTCAGCTCATCCACATCCGCATCCCGCAGGGTGTACTGGTACTGTGTTTTGGAGGTGAGACCGCCCACGTTGAGATCCTGCTGGGGCTGGAAGTAAACCGTGATGCCGGGGATGCCGGACGTCTTTTTGCGCAACCGGGCGACCACCGCATCCATATTGTCCCGCTCATGGCGGTCTTTGAGCGTGATCCAGTAGCGGCTGCTGTTGCCCCCGGCACTGCTGCGGCCTCCAGAGCCGATCCGGTTTTGCATGCCATCGACGGCGGGGTCTTCCATGAGGATGGCACCCACCTGCCCAGCCTTCTCATACATGGACGTAAAGGAGGCATCCGGCGCGCCTTCCGCGGTCACATTCAGCATCCCTGTATCCTGCAGGGGGAAGAAGCCCTTCGGCATCTGCACGAACACCCAGCCCGTCAGGCCGATGGTGGCCACCAGAGAGAGCAACGTGAGCTTCTGGTGGCGCAGCACCACTTTCAAGATGGACTCATAAATGTGCTCCATACCGCCGAAGAACTTCTCCAGCACACCGTCCAGCCAGCCTCTCAGCGTCCCCTTCTTGGGACTGTGATGCGGCTTGAGGAAGAGCGAGCACATCATGGGAATGAAGGTGAGCGACACGAAGCCTGACACGAGCACCGCCACAGAAACTGTCACCGCGAACTCGCGGAACAACCGGCCCACGATGCCGCCCATGAGCAGCACCGGAATGAACACCGCAATGAGAGAGAAAGTGATGGAGAGAATGGTGAAGCCGATCTCGCCCGCCCCTTTCAGAGCGGCATCCATGGGCTTCATCCCTGCCTCGATGTAGCGGTAGATGTTCTCCAGCATCACGATGGCATCATCAATCACGAACCCCACCGAGATGGTCAGCGCCATCAGGGACAGGTTGTTAAGACTGAAACCAATGAGGTGCATCACCGCGAAGGTGGCGACAATGGAGATGGGCACCACGGCACTGGAGATGAGCGTGGCCCGGCCGTTCCGCAGGAAGGCAAACACCACCATGGTCACCAGGGCCACCGTGAGCACGAGGTGCATCTCCACCTCCTCCACGGAGGCGCGGATCGTCCGGCTGCGATCGCTCAGAATGTCGATCGTCATGGCCGGAGGAATGGCCGCCTCCAGCTGGGGGATAAGCTCCTGAACCCGCTTGATGGTGTCAATGATGTTGGCGTCCGCCTGCTTGCGGATCATGATGCCCACTCCGCGCTCGTTGTTGATGAGGGCGGCCGAGCGCATTTGCTCCGGTCCGTCAATGGCCTTGCCCACATCCCGCACGCGAATGGGCGCCCCATTTCTGTAGGCCAGGATGAGATCGTTGTACGGCTCTGCCTTCAGGATCTGGTCGTTCGCATAGATGGCCATGCTCTGCTTCGGGCCATCAAAGCTGCCCTTGGGCGAGTTCACGGTGGCAGAGGCAATCACGCCGCGCACGTCTTCCAGGCTGAGCCCCAGCGAGGCGAGACGGGCAGGATCCACCTGCACGCGTACGGCGGGCTTGCGCTCGCCCATGATGTCCACCTGCGCCACCCCTGCGAGCTGCGAGATCTGCTGGGCAATCACGTTGCTGCCGTAGTCGCTCACCTCTTCCAGCGGCAGCACCTTGGACGTGAGACTGAGCACCAGAATGGGAGCGTCCGCCGGGTTCACCTTGCGGTAGCTGGGCGGGCTGGGCAGGTCCGTGGGGAGCTGGCCCGCCGCCGCACTGATCGCTGACTGCACTTCCTGTGCTGCGGCATCAATATTCACATCCAGATCAAACTGGATGGTGATGGACACACTGCCCAAGCCACTGGCGGAGCTCATCTGGGTAATGCCAGGGATGAGCGCCAACTGATTCTCCAGAGGGGTGGCCACGGACGAGGCCATGGTTTCCGGGCTGCCTCCAGGGAGCCGGGCGGAAACCTGAATCGTCGGGAACTCCACCTGCGGCAACGGGGCCACTGGCAGAAGCGGGAAAGCGACCCAACCGACCAGAAAGATGGCAATCGTCATCAATGCGGTGGCTACCGGCCGCTTGATGAAGGGGGCGGACATGCTCATAGCGCGACAGTCGGAGTGGGTTTGCCGTCAGGGGCAGGCGTAGCGCCCGGCTTGAGCCCCTCTTTTTCCTTCGCCTTGTCTTTGTCAGCCGCCACGGTCACCTTGGCCCCGGGTTTGAGCTTGCTCTGGCCTTCGCGCACCACTTTGTCCCCCAGCTTCAGGCCTTCGTCGACAATGGTGGTCCCTTCAAAAGCGATGCCCGTCTTGAGAGTGCGCGCCTCCACAGTGGAGTCTGCTTTCACCACGTAGACAAAGGGGCCGTCCAAGCCTGGTTGGATGGCCTCAGTCGGCACGACCACTGCGGCCTTGTGAGTCTCCACCAGGACGCGGGCGGAGACGAACTGCCCGGGCCAGAGTGCGAGCTTGTCATTGGCGAAGGTGGCCTTCAGACGCAGCGTGCCGGTGGCGCTGTCGATCTGGTTGTCGATCAATTCCAGCTGCCCTTCGTCCAGGACCGTACCATCATCATTCATCGCCTGGGCCACGAGATTGGCCGCACCCGGTTGCATGTGGCGGCGGAGCATGGGCAGATGCTGCTGGGGCAGTGTAAAGACGAGCGAGATGGGCTTTAACTGGGTGACCACGACGACCCCCGCACCTTGGTTTGCGGTAACAACATTTCCGGCATCCACCAGACGGACCCCCGTGCGACCGGCAATCGGAGCCCTCAGCGTGGTGAAGTCCAGATCGAGCTGGGCGGCATCCAAAGCTGCCTGGTCCGCCTGCACCTGGGCAGTGAGGCCAGCCATAGCGGCCTGCGACTGATCCAGCACCTGCTGGCTCACCGCATTGTTTTTCACCAGATTCTGTACGCGGGTCAGTTCCAGCCTGGCATTGGTGAGCTGGGCCTCATCCTGAGCCTTCTTCGCCTGGGCTTGCGCCAAAGTGGAGCGGTAGGGTCGCGGATCAATCTGAGCCAGAACGTCACCTTGCTTAACCATGCCACCTTCAGAGAAGTTCACCTGATCAAGCGTGCCGCTGACGCGAGGGCGGACCGTGACGGTGTTGTAAGCCTGGACGGTGCCGATGCCGCTGAGCCAGACAGGGACGTCTCGAGAAACTGCGTCTGCCGTGCTGACGAGGGCCGCTTGGGAACCTGCGCCACGCCCATCAGGAGCTTTGTTGGCCGTGCTGGAGCTACGAGCGCGCCAAACCACGGCGGCCCCGAGGGCACCCACCAAAATCAATGCAAAAAACCAGCGTGTCTTCTTCATATTGGCATCCCGGATTGGAGACCGGTGTTCAATCCATCATCGCAAAAGAATAACACACAGAGCCTGAGAAGATTGTCACGCGGGGCTGTTTATTGTCACGAATTGTCGCGGATCCCCCATTCCTGACATACTTTAATACAATTTCCGCAAGGCCGGATTCCACCCCCTCAAGTATGATTTCCGGGATACCCCACCCCATGGAGCAGATCCCCCACATAGCCGTCGTGGATGACAACGAGGAGATCCGCGAGCTCGTCGTCAAGTACTTGAGCCAGCATGGTCTCAGGGTCACCGCGTGCCGCGGGGCGGCGGAATTCCGCCATCTCCTGGAAACAGTGACGCCCGATCTGGTGGTGCTGGACATCATGATGCCAGGTGAAGACGGGATATCCCTGTGCCGCCATCTGCGGACGGCCACCCAGCTCCCCATCATCTTCCTCACGGCCATGGCTGAGGATACCGATCGCATCGTGGGCCTGGAACTGGGGGCCGATGACTATCTGGTAAAACCTTTCAACCCCCGCGAACTGCTCGCGCGCATCCGGGCCGTGCTCCGGCGTACCGGGACCGCCCCGGTGGAGGCCGTCAACACCCAGCAGGCGCTGCAGGTGCGCTTTGCGGACAAGGTGCTGGACGTCCGCCGCCATGAAGTGACAGGAGCGGACGGTGTAGCCATCCCCCTCAGTACGGCGGAGTACCGGCTGCTGTGCGTCTTTCTGGATCACCCCGGCAAAGTGCTGAACCGGGATGCGCTGCTGGATCTGACGAGCGGCCGGGAAGCGGAGGTGTGGGACCGGAGCATCGACAACCAAGTGAGCCGCCTACGGCGAAAGATTGAACCTGATCCTAAAAACCCCACCCTGATCAAGACGCACTGGGGCGATGGGTACTGCTTCACTGGAAAGGCGGTGCCGGAGTGAAACCCTTCTGGATGCGCAGCCTGACAGGGCAGTGGATCACCGTGATGCTCCTGGCCTTGGGCATCTCGCAGGTTCTGTTCTTTTTCATCTACCGGGCGGAGCAGATTCGCAGCCTGCGGGAGGTGAGGCGGGATGAATTCCTGGCGCGAACCGCCTCTGTGGTCCGCCTTGTGAACACCGTGAATGCCGACCTTCACCCGGAGATCTTGGGGGCCGCCAACACGCCCGTGGTTCGCTTCTGGTTCACTACGGACACGATTTCGAACAGAAAGGCGTGGGAAGAGCAGGCGCGGGCCAAGATGCTGGAATCGGCCAGACCTCCAGCCCCGGCGGATCTGCCCGATCTGAAAAATGTGTACTGGAGCTCGCACCAGTTCGACGAACGTCCCGAGACAGCGGCGGCAGAGATCATGCAGATCGACGCCTGGAATGGATTCGGCCTGCAGATGCCCATTCGCAAGGGATTGTGGCTGCAGGGAGTCTACGCAAAACCCGTCTCAACCTCCGGCCCTCCCTGGTACTACTACCTTTCCCTGGGAATCTCCGTGCTCCTGCTCTCTCTCGCCTCCGTGCTGCTCGCCCGCAGGGTGGGTCGCCCGCTCAAAAAACTGGCCGAGTCTGCGGAGCGCCTGGGCCGGGGGGAGAATGTACAACTGCTGCCCGAAGAGGGGGCCGATGACATCCGTCGCACAGCCATCGCCTTCAACCGCATGCAGGAGCGCCTGTTGAAGTTTGTGCACGATCGCACTCGCATGGTGGCGGCCATCAGCCATGATCTACGCACGCCCATCACCTCCATGCGACTGCGCGCGGAGTTCATCAATGATGCCGAGACGCGTGAGAAGATGATCGCCACGCTGGATGAGCTGAAGGCGATGGCGGAGGCCACTCTGGCCTTTGCGCGGGAGGAGGCGGATGCCGAACCCACCCGCAATGTGGATATGAATGCCCTGCTGGAAAGTCTTTGCGACGACCTCGCCGGGCTGGGCTGGGACGTCGGCTTCACCGGTGAGGAGCGCCTTCCCTGGCGGTGCCGGCCAGATGCGATGCGCCGGGCCGTGCGGAACTTGGTGGAGAACGCTGTGCGCTACGGTCAGCGGGCCATGGTTTCTTTGAGCTCGGTCGCCGGCTCCATGCATATCGCCGTGGCGGACGACGGTCCCGGCATTGCTGAAGGTGACCGGGAAAAGGTGTTCACACCCTTCGTCCGGCTGGAGGGTTCGAGGAACCGAAGCACCGGCGGCGTGGGCCTGGGGCTCTCCATCGCCCGCACCGTGGTTCGCAGCCACGGTGGAGACATTGAGCTTGAGAACCGCCCAGAAGGTGGATTGAAGGCCACCATTGCCCTGCCTCACGAATAGAAGCGAACGGAGTCCGTCAGTTTGCCCCCTACCCTATGAAAGCCCCCCTTTCCCTTTTGGCCTCGATTGCCCTCTTTGGCCTGACCTGCCCTCTCCTGGCGGATGAAGGCACCGGTAGCCCCAGCGCCCAATGGCCGCAGTGGCGCGGGCCGGATGCGAGTGGCATCGCCCCTCAAGCCCGTCCGCCCGTGGAATGGAGTGAAGCCAAAAATCTCCGCTGGAAGGTGAAGCTACCCGGCAAGGGCACCTCCACCCCGATCATCTGGGGGGACAAGATCTTCCTCACCACGGCCATGCCGAAGGAGGGCGACAGTGCCAGCCCAGCTACGGCAACAGCCGCTCCCAACGAGGCCCCTTCGGGACGTCGAGGTGGTGGCGGCATGCGCAGCGAGGCTCCCACGATCCCCTACAAGTTTGTCGTCCTCTGCCTGGACCGGAAGTCGGGCAAGACGCTGTGGGAGACGACCACCACCGAGGTGGTGCCGCATGAGGGCCACCACCAGGATCATGGTTTTGCCTCGCACTCCGCCATCACCGACGGCAAACTTGTGTACGCCTACTTTGGCTCGCGTGGCATCCACTGCCTGGACATGAACGGCAAGATCCTCTGGTCCAAGTCGCTGGGTAAAATGGAAACGCGCAACGGCTTCGGCGAAGGCAGTTCCCCCGTGCTGGCGGGCGATGCCCTGGTCATCAACTGGGATCATGAGGGAGAGGACTTCATCGTCGCCTTGGACAAGCGCACGGGTACCGAGCTCTGGAGGAAACAACGTGACGAACCCACGAGCTGGGCCACGCCCCTGGCCGTCACCCATGACGGCAAGACTCAAATCATCGTCAATGCCACGAACCGCATCCGCAGTTATGATCTGGCAAACGGCAATGTGCTCTGGGAATGCGGCGGCATGACCACCAATGCCATTCCCACTCCGCTGTTGTCAGAGGGTTTGGTCTTTGTGGCCAGCGGCTTCAGGGGCAATGCTCTGAAAGCGATCAAGCTGGGCCACACCGGTGATCTCACTGACACGGAGGCTGTAGCCTGGAGCTATGACACCAAAACGCCCTATGTCCCCTCCCCCATTGCCTACCAAGGGCGACTCTATTTCTTCTCCCAGAACACCGGCATGCTGACCGTGCTGGAGGCCAAGACCGGTAAGGTGCTGGTGGACGCCGAACGGATCCCCGGCCTCTCCGGCGTTTATGCCTCCCCAGTCGCAGCCAACGACTGCATCTACCTCACCGGCCGCAACGGCAGCGTTGTCGTCCTCAAGGCCGCTGACAAAGTCGAAATCATCGCCACCAACGTGCTCGACGAGAAGTTCGATGCCTCCCCGGCCGTGGTGGGAGGTGAGTTGTACCTCCGGGGGCATGAGTACTTGTACTCCGTGGGTGAAGCTCGGTGAGTGGTAAATGGTAAGAGGTGAGTGGTTGGTCGGTGGCAAGGTGCAGTCACGCTGCATTCCAACGCCGTATGGAAAAATTCCCTGACCCAGTGCGAGCCCCTTCCCAAGATTGCCTGGGACTTCACTGACACCTGCTTACAACAGAGACGGCCCCTGACCATTTTGCATCCACTTCCTCCTTCCCGTCGTTATTGCATGATGACCGTCATATAAACCATCTAGCCATCAACCTGCCCGTCTCATGTCCTCTTCATCCTCATCCAAAGTCGCCTTTGTCACTGGAGCCAATCGTGGCATCGGTTTTGAAACTGCCCGGGAGCTGGGTGAAGCGGGGGTCACGGTCGTGATCGGCAGCCGCGACCTTGCCAAGGGCCAGGAAGCCGCTGCGAAGCTCCAGGCGAAGGGCATCCAAGCCTTCGCCATCGCGTTCGACGGTGCCGATTCAGCCACCTTTCAGGCGGCGTACGACTACTTCGAGAAAGAGCACGGCAAGCTGGACATCCTGGTGAACAACGCGGGCATCATGATCGAGACGCTCGCTGGCGAGAACAGCAGCACTGTCTCCCCAGACATCCTGCGGAAGACCTTCGACACGAACTTCTTCGCCGTCGTCGAGTCCACCCAGATCCTCCTGCCGCTGGTGAAAAAAGCCCCGTCTGGCCGCATTGTGAATGTCTCCAGCATCCTGGGCTCCCTCACACTCCACAGCACCCCTGGCTCACCGATTGAGTTTGCCAAGGCCTTCGCCTACAACGCTTCGAAAACAGTGCTCAACGCCTTCACCGTACACCTGGCCCACGAACTGAAAGACACCCCCATCAAAGTGAACTCTGCCCACCCTGGCTGGGTAAAAACCGAGCTGGGAGGCCAGGAAGCTCCTGTGGAGGTGGAAGATGGCGGCAAGACCAGCGCCCGCCTTGCCTTGCTGCCAGACGACGGCCCCACTGGCGGCTACTTTTACCTGGAAGACACCCTGCCCTGGTGATCCCCGCCCGGCCCAGAATGCCCCTGCCCGCCCGCCATGCGCTACGACAAAGGTCACAAGGAAACAACGCGCCGCCGCATTGTCGAGACGGCGGCGCGGGAGTTTCGCCTGCGGGGCATCGGTGGCATCGGTATTGCCGAACTCATGCAAAAAGCAGGGCTGACACACGGCGGGTTTTACAGCCACTTTGGCAGCAAAGATGAACTCGTGGTGGCAGCCCTGCACGAGGCCTTTGCCCAGAGCCGGGCCCACCTCCCCTCCGCCGGGGTCGAGGGCGGGCTGGAAATGCTGGTCCGTTATTACCTCTCCCCCGCCCACCGGGACTGTAGCGACGGCGGATGTGCTGCCGCAGGCCTGGTGGGAGGCATGGCACAGGAGTCGGAGGCTGCCGGAGAGGTCTTCTCCTCGAACCTACAGGTCTCCTTGACACTGATAGCGGCACTACTGCCGGACACCTTTTCAGCACAGAGCAGGCAGAAGACTGCCGCCGCGCTCTTCGCCACCCTGGTGGGAGCCCTTCAACTGGCACGAGCTACTGTGAATGCCGATCCCGCAGCCTCCCAGCAGATCCTGGATGCCGGGATCGAAGGCGCCCTGACGCTGGCCAGGATGCCGCAGGGCTAGCCCACTCAGTTCTTCTCCAGACGCGCCTCGAAATCAGCCCGGACCAAAGGAGATAGAGCCTCGATTTGCAATGCGGTACGCATGTCCTCAGGGGTGCCTTCGTTCAGCCGATGCATGCCCAGCAGAGCCCGCACCGTGACACCCCGGGGGTCCTTCTCAATCACTTCAATCGTGTCGCCCGCAGCCACCGCCCCCTCCTGGATGACGCGGTAGTAAAAGCCGCTGCGGCCACTCTGGAGGAACGGCTTCAGGATGTCAGGGCGGTTGAGCTTGTGGCCCAGCTTGAAACACGGAATGCGCTCACACGTGACCTGCAACACCAAGCCACCCACCCGGTGGGTGTCGCCAATGCAGACCTCCGTCTCCAGCAACCCGCTGACGGTGATGTTCTCTCCAAAAGTCCCAGGTTCCAAATCCGTCTGCCCAAGCTCCTGCTGCCAGTGCTCATAGTGCTCCACCGGGTACGCATAGACTGCCTGGAAAGGGCCGCCATGCACCTTAAGGTCGGCTTGGCCGTCGCCCTCCAGCCCCAGTTTGTGCACCTGCACCGGAGTCTCCACCGGCTCCTTGTAAATGCCGGTGGGCACTTCTTTGCCATTCACCTCCACGGTGCGGACGAGGGATCGGTTGACGGAGAGGACTTTCATACGTTGTGACTGATGGCTGGCCAGCCCCACTGCGAGAAAGAACAGTGCCAGCTTGCCAGGGCATTGAGAGGTCTTGCTTCCTGGACTTCTCCTCCCAGTGGCACAAGAGCGGAGGGTTAGAGGAAAAAAAGTGCCGTCTGACCTGGCGTTTCACGCGAACCGGGGCTTGCGACCCTCGTCCACATCGTGCAGGTCGACGTAGGTCTGGATGTCATCCCGGTCCTGCCAGCCATTAGCGGCCTTGTCTTCCACGAGGGAGGCTGAGCCACTGTCGCGCCAGCCTCGCTTGGTCAGGAAGGAGTTCCACACGAGGATCTGCATCTCATTGGGGAACTTGCGATCCTGGAAACACCAGGCCAGCAGTTCCTCATCCGTGCCGCCTTCAAGCGTCCGGGCAGCAAGCTGGTCGTAGTCGATATCCCAAAAGAGGCAGAAACGGGCATCAAAGCTGGTGGGGTCTGAGAATCCCCGATGGTAGCCCTCAGGCAGTTCGCCCCGCGCGTGGAGGCGGATCTTGTCCACCATACGGGCAAAGAAGACGATGCCGGAAGTTTCGACGTAGTCGCTGACAGGTGGGCGGGAAGGCATGGCGGAATAGGGGGAACTTCGAGTTCTCGACTAGAAACATGTCAACGACGGCGCTGGCGGCCACCGTGCCGGAGC
>JBGGMQ010000064.1:0-3290 GCA_041287975.1 Verrucomicrobium sp.
ACCAAGCCGGAGAATGGCGCTACCCGGGACCCCCGCGGGCAGGATACCTTGTTCACCATGGTCCCTTCCCACGGAGATGTCCGGCTGCTCGCGACTAAAACGGTGGTCACCACCAGCGACTGGACGTTGCATCCACGAACCGCCTTGTTGGGTGAGTTGGGGCCAGGTCCTGGCGGGGTGGGTAATTACAAGCAGTATGTGGCCCACAGCCTCAGCCGCTTCTATTCCGACCGCGAAGCCGGTTATGATCGCGGCACCACCAACTCCCGCCTCGTGCCCGGTGCCAACTACAACATTTCCCGCATCCCTGATCTGCCCACCTACGCCTCCGCCACCGAACTTGCCGGGCGCTATGGCGACTTTGACAACGGCATCAGCGACTTGCGGGACGGTGCCTACATCAACAAGCCGGACGAGGGCAACACGCACATCACCTTCCGCATCACCAACGACTCCGCGTCCACCATCCGCATGCCCCTGGCCTACATGGGCACTTGGACCTACGGAGATCTTTCGGCCGCCTCTGGAGAGAGCTTCATGTCGCCCAACCGCATGATGCCTTCCGCGGGGATGTTCGGCTCCCTGCCCACCGGCGTTCGCTCGGGTGATCCCTGGCGCACCTTGCTGTTCAGACCCAATGTCGTCACCACCATCGGCCCTGCAGGTGAGCCCCAGAAGCACCCCGGTGCCGCCGCCTGGCAGGGGGGCGTCAGTCCCGCTGACCACTACTTCATGGATCTCTTCTGGATGCCCATTGTCGAGCCCTACGCCATCAGTGAGCCCTTCTCCACCGCAGGCAAGGTCAACATCAACTACCAGATTGTTCCCTTTAACTACATCCGCCGTGCCACCGGCATCCACGCCATCCTGAAGGGGGAGATGATGAAAGGGATACCCACCGCAGATGCGCCGAACTTCCAGGCCGTCCCCGGCAACTCAAGGTTCATCACCACCTCAGATGGCTACACCTACAAACAACCCTGGACTGACACCGATGCCAAAGTCGGCGACACTGGCCAGTCTCTGAAAAAATACTGGCACCGCAACATCGAAGCTGAAAAGCGCGACAGTTCCGGTGCCGTGGTGGGGGGTGTTTTAAAACAGTTCGAGGACCGCTTCGCCATGCTGCCCACCACGCCAGCCGCCACGCGGGGCCTCTTCCGCTCCGCCAGCCAGATCTGTGAGATCCACCTCATCCCCAAGAAAATTGAGGGCGAGTCAGGCGACGTGGAAAGCACCGGTGGCGACGGCACCAACGCCAAAGACAGCCCCGCCTACGCCGTCGCCGACATGGAAGACTTCTGGAAGAAGCGCCGCCTCACCGGAGACAACACTCGCGAGCGCCCCTACGCCAACATCTACGGGAAGATCACCACGCAGAGCAACACTTTCCGCGTGCACTATCGCGTCCAGACCATCCGCAAGGCCCGTTCCTCCGTGGCGGCAGTCTTCGACCCCGAGCGCGACAACGTCCTTACAGACTACCGTGGCTCCTCTCTCATCGAGCGCCGTATTGATCCCTCCGACTCCCGCATCCCCGACTACGGAGCCAGCGAAGATCCTCTCAGCCTCCCCAGCCTTGAGGAATTCTACCGCTTCCGCGTTCTCGAAGTAAAACGCTTCATGCCTTGATCTCAACCGGACGGTTCGAGACGCAACCCCGCTACGATCACCTGCCAGACCGCCGCACCCGAAAAGGGAGCGGCGGTCATTTTCTTTTCAGATGTCACAATATGCACACCCATAAACACATTGTGATAAACGAAGTTTCTAGAAGTGGATTTCGAATGCCTCGCATCAGGAGTGGCGGCATTGCCGTTGCGGCATTTTGCTTAGCACTTCCTCAAGCCCTGTATTCCTTCCACCACAAACGAAGCCCCTGCACATCTCTTGCTGCAAAAACGCAAAGTAGTAACAGGCTTCAGCCTGTTTCCGCACTTGCCTGCAACTCTCGCCCGCTTCCCAACCACATCTCCGCGGACAGTGTGGAAGAAGCGTCCCGCTTCTAGGTCAATTTCACCCTCGTCAACCACCTTCTGTCCATGCACCCTATACGACAGTATTTCCAGTTTCACCCCATCTCCGAGCACTGTTAGTTCAAGTCACCAAACCCGTGGCGACGGCTGAGGCTTGAGAGGCGCTCGGTGCGATCAGCAACCGCAATGGGATGGGATTGCAACCAGTGATCGTCACTTGCTCAGCACCTCGGTCATCCGCGCATACGCCTTCTCCCTCACCGCATCGGGAAAGTCGTGATCGCAATCTGGATGCTCTACGACAATCCGGTCTCCAACTCCATGCAGCGCATACACGCGCCGTGCGGACTCCGCCACACGGTCCACGCTCTCCCACTTGAAATTGGAATCCTTCAGCGGTGCATTGATGAGTACATGGCGCGGTGCCAGTGCGGCGAGCAGTTCCGGAAAATCAAAGGGGATCTCCGCGAGCCTGTTCTGGTACTTTGCGAGCTTGGGCATGTACCGCGTCTGGCACCAGCCCTTCTCCAGGACCCACTTCGTTGGATCTCCGCCGTAGTAGTCGCGGTAGGAGTCTAGCCCGCAGCTTGAGACGACGACCTGAATGCGCGGGTCGAAAAGGGCCGTGTACACGGAATTGTGTCCCCCAAGCGAATGTCCGATGGCGGCGTACTTGCCGTGCCTTGCGTAGGGCAACGAGTCGAGCAGGTCGAGTGCCCGCATGTTGTCCCACACTGCCTTCAAGGTGCCGCTCTCCCACCTCAGGGCCTTGAGGTCGGGCTGGTAGTTTGCGAGCAGGGGATAGCTTGGTGAGATGGTGACAAAGCCGCGCTCCGCGAGTTCGCTCGCGTACTGGCGGTTCTGCTTGCCGCCCAGACCCACCACCACTTTGTAGCCGAGGGTGTTCTCCGTGGGATGCAGACACAGGACTCCGGGCGCGGGCTTTCCACTCAGGGAAGACTTCGGAATGCACAGGTAAGCCGGCGTGCGACTTCCCGGCTCTGAGGCATAGCTGATGAGGCGGCGCACATACGTTCCGCAGTCCGTTTCCTCCTCCACTCGCACCTCCAGTGGGACGCGTTTTTCCTCGCCCGGCAGCTTGCCCATGATGGTCCGCACGCCCTCAAGAATCATCTCGCGCCGGGATTCCCATTCCGCTGGAGTTTTTGCCCCGCCACCCCCGGGCAGTGCCAGCGTGTCGAATGCATCCAGGCTTCGCAGGAATGTTTCACCGTGCAGCACAGGAGCACCGGAAAGGGAAACGACAACGGCCAGCTCAAGGATTGGAAAGTGAAGAAACCGCATGGGGAACCT
>JBGGMQ010000065.1:0-2577 GCA_041287975.1 Verrucomicrobium sp.
ACTCCGGCACCTCCCGGGAGCTTCGGAGAAACCAGATGCAGAAAGCCACACCCGCCGAGGTTTCAGCCAGCAACAGAAACCGCGAGACCACAGGCAGCGAAGCAGAAACTGAAAGCACCAGCCCAAAAAGATAGAAGGCGACCAGCGCATACAGCAGCACGCGCAGGGCACCCGCTACCAGCCGGTGCAACACAAAGAACGTGGGCACAAGGGCCAGCCCGCCCAGGATGGCCCAGAAGAGGCGGGGCGGCTCCAGATAGATCCAGCTACTGAAGAGGACCGACAGCATCAGTGCGGCCGAGATGGGCATCTTAAAGACGACTGTGGCACTGCTTAGGGACTCGTCTGCCGCGACCCACTGGCCTACGTGGCGGCGCATCCAGTTCAGCAGGCTGAAGAGGGCCGCAATGATGATCCCATGCACCACCAGACTGCCCCGCTGACGCTCCAGGTAGGCTCCGACTGAGGCCCACTGCACCTTCAGAGAATCAGTGCTGTCCTTTTTCACGCCTTCTCCGGCCTGCTGCAGGGATTTTGGGCTCCACAGCACCGGGGCATCCGGCTTCATGAGCATGCGGATCGCCCGCGTCTGGGCCTGCTCCACGCTGCTGAGATTTTCCCGGGCGCGGGAGTCCTCGGCATCCACCTTCGTTTGCAGCACCACCAGGTCTGCACTCACCTTGTCATTGGCCGTGCGGGTCTTCTTGATGGCGGCAATCACTCCTTTGATCCGTTGGAGGATCTCCGGCATTGCTCCGGCCTTCTGCGCCTCTTCCAGCGTCTTGCTCCATGAGCCCTCGTATTGCGTCAGGCGCAGGGTGCGCTTTTCCAGGGAGTCCGCCCTGCCCGTGAGGTCCGCCGTCCAGCCCGCGATGACCTTGCGCACCTGACGCCAGCTTGCCTCCTGGGTCTGCAGCGTTTCCAGGCTGGGGCTGGCCATGAGCAGCGCCGTTGTTTCCACCGTCCTCGCGGCAGCCTCTTTGGTCATCTTGGGCAGTTGCTCAGTGACGGTTTGCAGGATGCGGTCTGTGTCCGCATCGGACTGCAGCACCTGCAGCTCCACTTCTGTGGCCTGCGCCTGCTCTGCCACCTGGGCCAGAGGGAAGGATTCCGGCAGCGTGGACTCGGGGGCCTCAGCGGGCTTCACCATGGATCCCAGGTCGCCCAAATTGGGTGCCTGCTGGGCCAGAGTTTGGGTTCCGGCCCACAGGCCGAGGGCAAGGAAAACCATCTTCATCACCCCCCACCCATAGGGGTCGGAGCCGCCCGGGCAAACAGCTTTTTGTAAATCCTCCACGATCCCTTCGTCGGCAAAATGAACGGCCTTTCATTATCTGTGCTTGACGAAATGGGGATTCAAACGTTTGTTTGAACCGTGGAATCCCTTGCATCTGCGCCCCCCATCAAAAAACAGGACCCCTCCAATGAGTCCTCCGCGCTGACCCGGCTCGGGCTGCTGGATGCCGCAGAGCGACTCTTTGCCGAGAACGGTATCGACGGCACTTCCGTGCGGGACATCACCAAAGCCGCCCAGGCCAACCTCTCTGCGGTGAGCTACCACTTCGGCAGCAAGGAGGGTCTCATGCAGGCCGTGTTCTTCCGTCGGCTGGGCCCGCTCAACGATCGCAGACTGACACGACTGGCAGCGGCCACACAGCGGGCAGGCAATGCTACCCCAGCTCTGGATGAGATCCTGGATGCGCTCATCCGCCCCACGGTAGAGGAACTCTACTCCGGTGAGTCCGCCAAGTACTTCCTACGGCTCATGGGGCGCTGCTTCCAAGAGCCTAATCCGAAGGTGGAGGCCTTTCTCGTGGACGTGTTCGCAGAGACGGTCTCGATCTTCAACGAACAGTTCCTGCTGGCGCTGCCCGACATGCCCCGGGACGAACTCTTCTGGAGGACGAGCTTCATGTACGGCACGCTGCACCATGCGCTGGATACGTGGAGCCGCTTTGAGAGCTGCCCCTTCAGCAACATGCCAGGCATGCCCCCTTCGATTAAGTTGGATGGCGAACAGCTAATTCACTGGCTGGTAAGCTATTCCGCCGCTGGCATGCGATCTGTCTTTCGCCGCCCCGGCACTCCCCTTTCCTGACGCCCCGTCAGGGAGACAAAAAAACCACCACTCCAAAACCGAATACAACCTACGCATGAAGAAAACGCTCCTCCTCCTGACCACGCTGTCCGCTTTTGCGATGACAGCCCACGCTGGCACTCCCACGAGCACGGCCATCCTCCCTCCTCCAGCACCTGAGTCGCTGTACAATGCCGGTGAACTCCAGTTTGACCTCTTCGGTCAATATGGTGTCACCAGTTCCGGCAATGAGCGCCTGATCGGCGACGACGCGTTTGGCGGCGGCATCGGTGTGAACTACTTCATCACCCGCTGGTTCGGTATCGGCGGTGAGGGCAGCCTCTTTGACACGGAAGGCGACTCCGTAGGCACGGCCACCTTCAATGTGTTCCTCCGCGCTCCCCTCGGTGAGTCCGGCTTCGCCGTCTACGGCTTCACCGGCATCGGCATCACCTTCAATGCTGATGACATTGATTCCGACGACTTCGATGACTTCAACG
>JBGGMQ010000066.1:0-3616 GCA_041287975.1 Verrucomicrobium sp.
GCTCCGGCACCACGCCGCCATACACACGGTGGATCTCTATCTGCGACGCCACCTCACTGCTCAGGACATCTCCTCCAGTCGTGACCACCGAGGCGGCAGTCTCATCACAGGAGGTTTCAAGCGCAAGCAGGCAGGACGGACGAGGCACGAGAATCGGGAAAGGGTAGCTGTTGAGGATCGATGAAATACCCCGCTCAAGGTTTGGCGGCGGGCGAGGCCGGTGGCGGCGAAGGAATCGTGGGCGCGGGCGCAGCCGCCGGCAGGGTCGTGGGAGCAGGGGGGGGAGGCGTTCCGGGCTCTGGCTTCACCGGTACTGACAGGGGCGCGGGCTCCTTTTCCACCTTGGGAGCAGTGTCTGGCTTTGGCTTCGGAGCAGGTTCAGGGGGCTTGCCGTCGCCGCCTTTTTTGAACTGCTCGTAAGTCATGATGCCCTTGAGCACATCGGTGGCCCGTTCCAGTTGGCGGTCACCCAGCTTTGCGAGGTCCAGCAAACGGGCTTCCCCCTGGGTGTTGGAGGTGCGCCACTGCATGATTTTGATTTCCTCGTCACTGGTGAGCGAGGACACGATGTTCGGCTCCACGCCATTCTCATGAATCGTGCGATGGCTGGGGGTGTAGTACTTCGCCGTGGTGAGGCGCATGGCGGCACCGTTCTTCATCGGCAGCACGGTCTGTACGGAACCTTTGCCAAAGCTGGTAGTGCCCACAATGATGGCCCGCTTGAGATCCTGCAGCGCTCCCGCGACCAGTTCAGAACCGCTGGCGCTGCCGTGGTTCAGGAGGACACACACCGGGTACTGGCGCAGAGGCTTGCCATTGCGCGGGGGCGTGCGGTAGGGGGGCGGATTCTGGGAGGCGATGCGGCCTTCCGTGGTCACGACGACCGTGTTTGGCGGCAGGAATTCTCCACAGACACCGACGGCGGAATCGATCAGGCCGCCGGGGTTGTTTCGCAGATCCAGTATGAAGGCCTGCATGACTTCTTTCTCCAGCCGGTCCAGTTCATTGGAGAGGTCCTTCACGGTCCCTTGGGTGAACTCGGTGATGCGGGCATAGCCCACTTTCCACGGCGAGGCGAGACGCTCATGCAGCATCATCGCGTCCCGGATGGAGCTTTCCTGGAGCGCTTGACGGACCAGGTTGAAATCCAGGAACTGCTTGGTGCCGGGGCGGCGTACGGTGATGCGGATCGCTTCACCCGTCTTGCCCTTCAGGTGCTGCACGGCCTCCATGGTGCTCATGTTGTCGGTGAGCACTTCACCAATGCGGATGATCTGGTCATTGGGCTGGACGCCCGCTTTGGCCGCAGGTCCCTGTTCGTCCACGGTGATGATGGTCAGCGTGCCTTCACGCAGGGCGATGGTGATGCCCACGCCTTCGCTGGTGTCACGCTGCTCCTGCTGCATCTCCTCGAAGAGGCTCTTGCCCATGTACTCGCAGTGGGGGTCGAGCCGCTTCAGCATGCCTTCCAGAGCGCCCTCGATCAGGGACTCGTACGAGATCTTCTTCTCATCCACATAGTTCTGGCGGATGATCTCCATGGCCCGCGTTAACAACTCGAACTGGGCGAAGGCCACGTCCGCCGGTGGTGCGGCGGGTTTGACAGGCTCCTGGGCGTGGCCAGCGGCCGGCAGCGCCAGCGCGGCGGCAGTCAGCAACCTGAACCAGGAAGGCAGCGAGGGGCGTGGGAGGCGAAGCATGGCAGGCAGAATCAGAATGTCAGAATGGAAGGCAGTGCAGCGGAACTTGGAGTCCTACGTGAGACGGGAGACGCGCATGCGTTCCGCCAGCAGGAGGCTGCGGAAATTCTCAAGGTCGGCCTCGCGGCTCCCGCTGACCAGGGCGTACCGGTACTCGTGCCAGTGGGCGATCTCGGTGAGCGCATTGCGCAGCCGCAGTTCCAGGCTTTCATCATCCTCGGTGCCACGGTTGGCCAGCCGCTCTTTCAGAGCGTCCACAGATCCCGGCAGGATGAAGATGTCCGCCAGACACTGCTGTACCAGGTCGTCATCACAGGCGCGCACCTGGCTGGCACCCTGCACATCAATGTCCATCACCACGTCCACGCCGCGGGCGAGATTCTCCTTCACATACGTCTTCAGCGTGCCGTACAGGTTGCCGTGCACCCGGGCGTATTCAAAGAATTCGCCCCGGGAGATTTTCTCCTCGAACTCGGCTTCAGAAAAGAAGAAGTAGTCCCGCCCGTGCATCTCCCCGTTCCGGGGTTTGCGGGTCGTGGCCGAGACAGAGTGCACCGCTTCACCGAGATCGGCCAGCTGGCGGCACAGGGTGGTCTTGCCCGAGCCGGACGGACCGGAGACAATCAGCAGCACACCCAGGCGGGTTTGGGGGAAGGAGGCAGGATCTGGCATTCGCGAAAAAAAGACGGGGTCAGAAAGTGTCGACGAGTATCTTGGGCGGGGTTGCGTAGTCGCGCAACATCCGGTCCAGCAAAGCCGCATCTGGCTTGCCGTCCCGGATGACCAGACGATAACGCAGCACCAGGGGCTTGCCCGGCTCAATGGCCCAGTCACCCTCCACGGAGGGAGCGATGCAGAGCTGGGGGTTCTTGGGGTTCAGCCGCAGCGGTTGGGGGTAGCGGAAATTGTCGGGGTGCATGAGGACGGCGGTGCCTGTGGAAGTGCCTTCCACATCCCCGCCCAGCCAGACCCACTGGGCCTTCGTGGCATCGCCCTTGATCCGGTCCGCTCCAGTGGAGGTGAGCATGGTGACCTTGTCCACGGGGTCCCAATGAGCGCTGCCACGGACGCCCAGGCCGCCGTAGTGATATTTCGGCAGCTTCAGCGGTTCCTTGCCAGCACAGGTCTGCGTGGAGACGAGGTCAATGATGTGGGTGGGCACCTTTCCGATCTCGACCGCATAGGCCGTCACACTCCAGTTCTCATTGAGTACTTCTTTCTCAGTCCCGCTGGAATGGTCCAGCCAGCGATGCTTGCTGGTGAAGCCCCCGTGCACCTCTCCGCTCCAGCTTTGCTCCAGAGTGCCAAAGCGCACTTCCCCCGTGAGTTTGCCGTCTTTGCCCTTGCCCATGTTCCAGAAGTCCGGGTGCCGTCCCTCAAACTCGGTCTTCGTCCAGGCCATGAAGACGCCACGCTGGTGCGGATGATCCGAAGGGTAATCGGCCGTGACCAGTTTGCCGCTGGGGGAGTAGATGGGGTGGAGATAGGCCCCATGTCGGAAATCTTCCGAGGTGCCCGCAGGGACCGCGCTGGCCTCCATCTGGTAGGTGAAAAAGGGCTGCTGTAGATGCTGAAAACGCAGGACTCCAGGAGCCTGGGTGGCGACCACGACAGCCGCTGGTGCTGCGGGGACGGAGTGGGCGGTCGCCTTGAACTTTTCCCCAGCGGCCAGGGCAGGTGCGATGAAGGCAGCCTTGCCGTCTCCGATTTGGAGCGGCAGTGTTTGCCCGGTGGGGAGTCGTAGCATCGAGGTGCCTTTAAGGTCCGATCCAGCGGGGAAGGTCACCAGTCCCGCCTCCCGACCGACTTCGCCACCCTCAAGGGTGATCGACACGTTGCCCGCAGAGAGCGGCAGGCCCGCCAACAGCACGAGCAGGGGGGAGGTGAAGAAAGCGGCTTTCATGGGTACAAAACGT
>JBGGMQ010000067.1:0-3518 GCA_041287975.1 Verrucomicrobium sp.
CAACCGTTCAGTGCGCCGAAGCGGAGAACAAGCTCCGTCTTGTCCGGTGACTTGCCGATCAAAGCAGACATACGTCTTTCCTCCGCTCCCGAACCGAGTGGGACACTCGGACTACACAGCCTCCCGACGACTTACGCCGCCTTCTTCTGCTCTGCTGCGGGCGCGGCAGGCACCGGCGTCACTGCAGGCTTCACAGGCGTGGCTCCCGGTGCGGGCGCAGGTGCTACTGCAGGCACCGTCACTGGCACCACCGTCGGAGACACATCCACCTTCATCACCGGAGGCTTGTTGATCTGGTAGATCTCCTCTTCGTACTTGGCGGCCAGGGCATCCAGCTCGGCGCGCTTGGCTTGAAACTCGGTCTGCCAGGTGGTGTAGGCGGCGGCGTCAGCTTCGCGTTTGTTGAACATGCCTTTCTGCTTGCCCCAGAGGTTCCGCAACGGACGCACGGCTTCATCATTGCGCTTCTTGTTCAGGGCCGCGACCTGCATGGCCTGCTGATAAGTGGGGGAATCTGGATCTTCCTGGAGCTCGGCATGCACGGCCAGCTGGCGCTCATCCCAAGTGCCGACGGTTTTGCCGTTCACGTGAAGGTCATAGCGACCGTTGAGCAGCCCGGAAACAATGAGCGACTCCTGGGAGGCGGTATGGCCTGCCTTGGTAAGCTTGGTGCCAATGGGAGCTTCAGCGTACTGGGTCCAGGGTAGGGCCTTGGGCTGAATGGTGTAGCTGACGGAACGGCCCGGGTTGCCTTTCACATCTTTCACGACAGCCGGATTGAGGGCCTTCCACTGGCCGTTCACGAGCTTCACGCCGGTGCCGAGGATGCCGCCGGTTTCATCCGTCTGCTTGAGAAGGGAGTACGCCATGATGAACTGACCGTCATTGCCGGGATGGATGGCATCGGCAATCAGCGTGAAAGCGGGATCCTTCTTGCGCTGCTCCACCGTGATGGTGTTGAGGGGTCCGAAGAGATCTACGAAGCCATACCCGCGCTGCTGGGCAGTTTCCTGAAGCCATTTTCCGTAGTAGGCGAGCACAGCGTTGTAGCCCGTCACGACGCGGCCTTTGGCATACTCGGGCTTCTCCTTCACGCGCACGTCCCAGGCCTGGTGATCAAACATGGTCGGGCTCATGACGATGACGCGGCACTTGATGGCATCGAGCTTGTTCAAAAGCTCGGTCATGCCTTTCGCATAGGTGTCGAAGGTAGGCTTGTCGAAGTCCTTGTAGCTGCCGTCATTCATGCCCAGCAGGATGGTCGCCACGGTGGGCTTGAAGCTGGCGATGTCCTCATCGAACCGATTGAGCGCATCCTGGGCACGGTCACCACTCACGCCAGCGTTGCGGAAGTGCAGCCGCAGATTGGGGTAACGGGTGTAGAAGAAATTCTCCGCATACTGAGTGTAGAGACACTGGTGGGTGATGGAGTCGCCGATGAAAATGACACGGTCGCCATCCTTGAGACCAAACCCCTTGGGAGCCGCAGGTGCCGCTGGGGCATTGGGTGCTGAGGGCAGCGCCGTCGGCGATGCGGGTGCGGCGGGTGCAGGTGCAGGTTTCGTTTCCTGGGCGGCACAGGGAAGCAAAAGGCCGGTGCAGGCTAGCGTGGCAAGAAGAAGGCGTGGTTTCATGACGGGTGACTGACGTTGAGACGATGAAAGCAGAAACGGGGGCAGAAGCCAAGACCCGGAACACAGCAGAGCATCCTCTCGCATGGAGACGCAAAAAACGTGTCCGCTCCCCTCCCCCTTGCGCCGAACTTCGCAGGAAGTCAGATCACACCCCCAACCAACGCATGGCAAAGCCGATCGCGAAGGGGGCGGTGAAGATGCTGGCGATGGTGGTGGCAACGATCACCAGCATGGCTGTGGGCGGATGGCCCCCGTAATGGCGGGTGAGCACCATGGTAAACACCGCTGCCGGCATGGCCGCCTGCACGGAGAGGATGCGCTTCATCTCATCTCCCACCGGAAGCAGCAGGCCCGCGAAAATGAAAGTCCAGGGCAGGACCAACTGGCGCAGTACGGCTGCGGAGACAGCGATCCGCCAGGCGAAGCGCTCAGCTCCGATCAGATCCATGATGCTGGCCCCGATCAAGATGACACACAGCGGCACCGCACAAGCCCCCAGCTGCCCCATGAGCGTGTGCAGCATGGTGGGAATGTACGGCCCCACCCCGGCATAATGCAGCACCAGCGCGACCAGAATGCTCAGCACTGGCGGGTTCAACGCATGCCGCCAGGGAGCCTTGCCAAAACCCGTGAGCAGCCCCACTCCTGCGATCCACATGGCGATCTCCACCCCCAAGGTGTAGGTAAAGAGAACGCCGACCAGCGGCTTGCCAAAGAGCGCCTCCGTCACAGGAATGGCGACGAAGCCATAGTTCTGAAAGCTGGTACAAAGCGCAAAGGTACGGGCACCTTCGCCCCGTTTCAGGCCCAGGAACGGAGCCAGCCAGTAACAGATGACCAGCGCCACCACCACGAGGCCAAAACCGAGTGAGGAGGCCAGCAGGACCTGCCAACCATCTTTGAGGTCGGGATTGCCCACAATCCGCTCCACCGCCAGGCAGGGAAAGAGCAGCCGCACCGCCAGAGTCATGATGCCTGCATCTGACTCCTGCTTCAGCCAGCCGAACTTCCGCGCCAGTGCGCCGGCCAGCATCGTCAGATAGACGGGCAGTGTGGCAGAGAGGACAGCGGCTGGAGACATGCTCTGGGGTCAATAGTCGATCCGATCTGAAAGGAAGAGGCAGGTGGGGAGTTTTGTCCCTCGCAGGCAGGACGGGGAGAGTCTATGCACTCGATGTCTGCTTCTGCCCACTGAAAAGACAGCCGCCCGCCAAGTCCGCTTCTCTCCACTTTCCCCACCCTCATGCTCGTCAACGGCATCCCCCAACGCACCGTCAGGCTAAAGCCGGACGCCCCGCACGTGATCCAGATCATCGACCAGTTGAAGCTCCCCTGGGAGTTCGTCCTGGTGGATCTGCACACGGTACAGGAGGTCGCCGTGGCCATCAAAGACATGTGGGTACGTGGCGCAGGCTGCATCGGTGCCACCGCTGGCTACGGCATGTGGCTTGCCGCACTTGAGGCCAGCAAGGAGGCCGACTTTGCCGCCGCGCTGCACCGGCATGCGGCTCATCTCAAGAGCACCCGCCCCACCGCGGTCAACCTCGCCTACGCGGTGGACCGGCACCTGAGCCTCTATGCACAAGTGCCTGACCCAGAAGCCTTCCTCCCCCGGGCGCAGGCCTTGGCAGAAGCGATTGCAGAAGAGGATGTCGAAGCCTGCCGCCGTATTGGCCAGCACGGCTTGCGAATCATCCGTCAGTTGCATGAAAACAAACCCCCCGGTGAACCGGTAAACATCCTCACCCATTGCAATGCAGGCTGGCTGGCCTTTGTGGATCACGGCAGTGCCACAGCCCCGATCTACGCCGCCCATGCGGAGGGTATTCCCGTGCATGTTTGGGTGGATGAGACCCGCCCTCGCAATCAAGGCGCACGACTCAC
>JBGGMQ010000068.1:0-5950 GCA_041287975.1 Verrucomicrobium sp.
AGGATGCGGCTGCGCAGGTAGAGCTGTTTGAGGATTTCCGTCTTCTGCTTTTCACCCGCAGCGAGTTCAGAGGCCCGTTTGTGCAAGGGCACTTGAAAGGGGGCCTCAGTTTTCATGAATTCCTCCAGCCGGGCCATTTCCTTCTTCCAGTTCACCACCGCAGGCACGTCGGGCCGGGAGAGCACCAGATTCTCTGCGACGGTCATGCTGGGAACCAGGGTGAAGTGCTGGTACACCATGCCGATCCCGTATTTCCTCGCATCCGAGGGATGCTTGATCTGCTGGACATGCCCGCCCACCATGATCTCTCCGGACGTTGCCGTATGGAACCCCATGACACATTTCACCAGGGTGCTCTTGCCAGCACCATTCTCCCCGAGCAGGGCGTGAACAGTCCCTGGAGGAACGGTGAGGGAGATCTCCTCCGCAGCCGTGAAGTCGCCAAACTTCTTGGTGATGCGGAAGAGCTCCAGTGAAGCCGGTGCCTGGGTGAACTTGTCCAGGTTTTCCGGTGGGATGACGTTCATGGCCATGGCGAAGGTTGGGCGCGGGAAGGATGCTGGTGTTGTCTGCTTTACTCTCCGGTGGCAAGGGCTCCGGGCGCACCAGCGAGGGATTTCCTGGTCGAGCAGGTCAACACCATCACGACCAGAGTCAGCACGTAGGGGGAGGCATTCCAAAGGTAATAACCCGTCTGGATGCCAGCGGCTTGCAAAGCTGGGCCAATAGACTGCGCACCTCCGAAGAGGAGGGAGGCCACGAGACACATTCTCGGATCCCAGCGGGCGAAGATCACCAAGGCCACCGCCATGAGGCCTTGTCCTCCAGAAATGGCCTCCGTCCAGGCACCGGGATAGAACAGGGAGAGGTAGGAACCACCGACCGCGGCAAGACCGCTGCCCGCCATGGCCGCCCAGGTCCGTACGGACTTGAGGGAAATGCCAAGTGCCCGGGCGGCGGAGGGTTGATCCCCCGCAGCGCGGATCTGCATGCCCCAGCGGGTGCTGCGCAAAAACCAGGCGAGGAAAAACGCCAGGATGAGTCCTAGGAAAAACAACGGACAGATCCGCAAGGCGGCCTGGATCTGGGTGGAATCACTCCAGGCACCAAGAGGGATGCCGGGAAGCTGGGGGGCGGTGGGCTGGATGTAGGCTTTGCCGAAGAAGAAGGCCATGCCGCTGCCGAAGAGCATGATGGCGATGCCCACGGCGATGTCATTGGTGCGGGGCAGTTGGGCCAGCCAGGCGAACAGCAGGCCCATGACCATGCCGATACCCATGGCGGCCAGCACTCCGTACCAGGGAGATCCGGTGTGGTAAGAAACGGCGTACCCGGTCATGGCACCTGCGAGGAGCGAGCCCTCCTGACCAAGATTGATTTTGCCGCTTTTTTCCGTCAGACACTCCCCCAGGCTCACAAAGAGAAAAGGGGTGCCCCCACGCACAGCGCCAGCCAGGACGGCCATAGTGACGAGACCAAAAGATTCCATGAGGCAGGGGAAGTCAGGGCTTGAAGATCTTGAACCGTCCGTAAAGGGACTCGCTGAAGAGGATGACCAGGAAAACGAGCCCCTGGAAGACGAGAGCGGTGGAGTCTGGAAGCTTGTGGGCCCGCTGAAGAATCCCTGAACTGGCGAGGATGCCACCCAACAGAAGCGAGACGGGAACGACTGCAAGGGGATGGAAACGGGCGATGAAGGCGACGAGAATGCCAGCATAGCCAAAGCCCGCTGCGAGGGATTCATTGGCTTTGCCATGCACCGCGGCGACCTCCACCATGCCCGCGAGGCCAGCGCTGCCGCCGGCGAGGAAGCAGGCGATGAGGGTGGTCCGGTTCACCGGGAGCCCTCCCAGCCGTGCCGCCTTGGGGTTGGCTCCTATGAACCGTGCCTGGAACCCAAAGGTGGTGCGCTGCATGAGAAACCACAAGACCAAGCATGCAACCAGACCGTACGCCAGTCCCCAGTGCACCCGCATCGTGAACTCCCCGAAGGTGATGCGGCCGAGCATGTTGGCTTCCGGAATGGGGAAGCTGGAAGGCTTGTTCAGGCTGGAGGGGTCCTTCATGGGCCCGTTCACCAGGTGATTGAGAATGGAAATGGAGATGTAGTTGAGGAGGAGGCTGCTGATCGTTTCATTGACACCCCGGTACTGGCGCAATGCCCCTGCAAGGGTGATCCAGAGCCCGCCCCAGATCATGCCGGAAAGGGCCATCGCAGCCAGTGCCAGGTGGGGTGGCAGCGCTGGGAGTGCCAGGCCGGCGAGAACGGCACCGATGCCACCCATGACCAGGGCACCCTCATTGCCGATCACGATCATGCCCAGCCTGGCAGGGATGGCGGTACACAGGGCGGTCAGCATGAGCGGCGCCGTCCGCATGAGGGTGTTCTGAAAGGCAAACCAACTTCCAAAGGACCCTTTGTAGATACTCGCGTAGACCTTGAAGGGATCTTGTCCCTGAAACTTGCAGAAGAGGCCAAAAAGCACCAGGGCCATGAGAATGGCCCCGATGGGAATCAGCACCGCTTCGCAAGCAGGTCCCCAGGAACGTTGCAGACGGGCAGGGGCAGGCGACGAAGGTGCTGCGGCCAGCCCGTTGTTAGCAGTGGGCTGACCTGAGGTGGGGCCTGGTGAGGTTGCCATCTGGTCTCTGGTCTGGCAGTCGAAGAGGGGATGGCTTGCTTACTTGGTGCTGCCCAGCACGCCCTCGACCAACCAGCTCATCGATTCAATGGCCGGATCATCCCGCTTCAAGACGCCGCCCGCAGCGACTTGCACCTTGCCTTCATTGTCCTTCAACTCACCGGTGAAAATTTCAAGGGTGCCAGCCTGGAAGGCGGCCTTGGCGGCATCGGCATCGACCTTGGCGGCAGCGCTGACGGCGGGACCGTACGGGGACATCTTGATAAAGCCTTCCTTGAAGCCGCCGCGCACGAGGTGGGGGATGCCGCCATTCATGAGCGTCTTGCCTTCCTGGATCATCTTCGCGTACTTGGAGTAGACGCTGCTCCAGTCCCATTCCGCACCTGTAAGGTAACCTTTGGGCGCCAGCGCTGCGCCATTGGCGTGATAGCCACACACGAAGGCTCCACGGCGCTCTGCGGTTTGCGTGACGACCTTTGGGCTGTCCACATGGCAGGTAAGGACGTCGATGCCCTGATCAATGAGGCTATTGGCGGCCTCTGCCTCCTTCACGGGCATGGCCCAGTCACCAGTGAAGACGACCTTCACCGTGGCCTTTGGGTTCGCTTTGCGGGCTCCCAGAGCAAAGGCGTTGATGTTCATCAACACCTGCGGGATGGGCTTCGCTGCGATGAATCCCAACTTGCCGGATTTGGAGGCGTGACCAGCCACAATGCCGTTGATGTACTGGGCCTCATAGATCCAACCGAAGTAGCTGCCCACGTTTTTTGGGTGCTTCTTTTCATCATAAAGTCCGCCGCAGTGGAGGAACTGCACTTCGGGAGCTTCTTTGGCGACCTTCAGAATGTGAGGGTCAAAGTAGCCGAAGGAAGTGGGAAACAACACGGAGGCACCATCGATGTTCACCATGTTCAGCATGGTTTCCTGCACGGCATTGGTCTCCGGGACGCTGGCTTCCTCCACCACCTTCACGTCTGGCAGTTTCGAGACGCCAGCACCGCCTTCGGCATGGGCCTGGTTGTACCCGTAGTCATCTTTGGGTCCCACATAGATGAAGCCCATCACGGTCTCTGCCGTGGAAGTGCCAGCAAAGGTCAGGAGGGCGGCGGTCGTGACGGCCTGAAATCGGAACAGCGTCGGGCTTTTTCTCATGGCAAAAGTGAAACACGAGTGAGGTGGGATGATGGAATGCCGCGGTCCGCTGTCAGAGAAAAAGGATCCCTGGTCGATGACCCCGGTTGTCTCTGTGGCAGCAGAGGGCATGCCATTTCTTTTTGCCTGTTTAACTGCTTGATAATGAGCCGGGAATCTTAATGCCAGGGCCGTGCTGAACGCGTCTGTGCTGTGCCGGATGTCCCAAGTGTTGCAGCCCGCCACAGGGCTCACCCCAACTCTCGCAAGTCGTCGTGAGGGGATTTACCCCGGCAAATCAATCTGCTGCACGATAGCGGTAGCCAACACTACGTATCGTTTCAATGATGCGAGGGTTGGCCGGGTCTGCCTCAACTTTCTTGCGCAGAGTGAGGATGTGCTGGTCAAGCGTGCGGGAGTCGGGGAAATAATCCTGGCCCCAGCAGCGGTCAAGGAAGGTGTCGCGGGAGACGGGGCGCCCGGTTTCCTGGTGGAGAAGCTTCAAGATGGAGACTTCGCGCGGCGTCAGATCGATGGTTTGACTTTGACCCTGTCGAACGGCGCGCAACTCATCGGGCCAGACTTCCAGATCATGCATCACAAAGGACGATGTGTCCGGAAGGGAACCGGAAGCGAGGGGCCCGTTTGCGGTGCTGGCGCGACGCAATGCCGCCCGAATCCGTGCCATGACTTCGCCCCGGGTGAAGGGCTTGCGAATGAAATCGTCAGCACCCAGATCGAGGCCGACCACGACGTCCAGCTCTTCTTTTTTTGCAGAGAGAAAGAGGATGGGCACGGTGGAGTCTTGCTTCCGCACCTGGCGGCACACTTCGTAGCCATCCATCTCGGGCATCATGATGTCGAGGCACAGGAGCTTGGGCCGGTATCGCTGCCATAGTTCCAGAGCCTCCCGTCCATGCCGTGCGCTGATGGGCTGAAATCCCTCGGCGCGCACGCAGGCACACAGGGTGTCCCGCATGATGGCGTCGTCTTCAGCGATAAGAATGGAAATGGACATAGGAGGGGTGATTGACTTAGGCTGAGGGCGCTGGCACTCGCAATGCAAACTCCGCGCCTGCGGTTTGCTTCGTCAATTTCAGGTCTCCACCCATAAGCCGGGCGAGCTCGAGGGAGATGGAAAGGCCCAGTCCTGCCCCAGTCACACCCTCGCTGGTATGGTTGGCGAGTCGTTCGAAAGGGCGGAAGATACGTTCGGTTTCAGAATCTGGGATGCCGGGCCCCCGATCCGAGATGGCGAGGTGGAGCCAGCCGTCCTGCCACTGGGTTTCCAACCGGAACCATCCGCCGGAGGATGCGTATTTTTCCACATTGGAGAGGAGATTGGAGAGAATCTGGGCGAGTGCATCGCGATCCAGTGTCACGGCGTGAGGGGCTTGGAGGTGACACTCGGGAGTGACGCCGCTGCGTTGCAGGGCTGCCTGGAAATGGTCAAGAACTTCGGCAACCACCTCATCAGGCACACACGGGGCAGGCGAGAGGCAGAGGTCGTTGCGCTCTTGCCTGGAAAAAGAGAGCACATTTTCTGTCAATCGGACCAGCCGACGGGTTTCCTCTTCGGCCAGCTTGAGCCGACGCAGAGCTCCCTCGGGATCTAAAGGCACAGCCTCCCTGGCCAGATCCAGATTGAGCAGCATGTTCGTGAGAGGGGTGCCAAGTTCGTGGGACACTTGGTTCACAAAACTGACGCGTTGCTCCGCGAGACGCTGGGAGCGTTTTTGAGACTGGGCCAGGGTGAAGCCGAGGGCTCCCAGGAGGCAGGCGACGAGGCCGGTCACCAGCAGGGTGGGAGCGTCGTACCGGGTGAGATCACTGATGCGGTCCCATGACTGGATCTGCCAGAAGCCCCAACGACTGGCCAGCGGCGCCGAGAAATCCGGCAGGTGGCTGGATGCTGTCCCTGGAGTTTGGGCAGCGACAGGACCCCAGGGAGCATCAATGCGAAGGTTCTCATTCCGTTCGATGAAACGACCAAGTCGTGGCTGCAGCCAGATGGTGAGGTGTCTCCCGGTATTGTCCTGCACCGCCTTGGCGTCAATGGTGAAGGCGATGATGAGACGGGCATTCTTGTGCACCCAGAAGACAGCCTCAGCTCCTCCTGGCGGCCACTCCCAGCCATGGTCCTCTTCAACCAAATCGGGCCGGAAGAGCCGACTCAA
>JBGGMQ010000069.1:0-3412 GCA_041287975.1 Verrucomicrobium sp.
CTACGCCATGCTCAACACGGTGGAGCGGACCCTCCTGGCCCAGCGCATTCCCGGTGAGGCCCCTCGTGCCGCCCGTCTGCTGCAAGAGACGTGGGAACTGCTGCCGCCCAATCCGGCGCAACTGGACCACTTGTTCGAAACCGCCCTCCGAGGCCGTGCCCTGGAGATGGAGGACGAGTCCCGCCTCGCTGGATTCAAAGCAGACAAGGCAGCCGCGCTGAACACTCCCATGGCCATCT
Source organism: Verrucomicrobium sp. (assembly GCA_041287975.1). Classification (GTDB taxonomy): domain Bacteria; phylum Verrucomicrobiota; class Verrucomicrobiia; order Verrucomicrobiales; family Verrucomicrobiaceae; genus Verrucomicrobium. The sequence continues at coordinate 240 of JBGGMQ010000069.1, forward strand.
CTGCCCTCATCACCCCGGCCCCGTCCCCTGCGGAGGCGCCCGCGGATTCGCTTGGCTCGGAGAGACTCAAACGTCCCGGAACACCGGCAATCGCCGCCGATTCCATTGATGGCCTGATCTCCGGCAATGGCCTGCTGGGAGGACGAGCGAACGAAGAAATGAAAAAACAAAAGGAAGAGCGGCAGCTCTATTTCCGCCAGGCCGATGGGGAAAAGGAACTCGCTGAGAATCTGGGCGACGCTCAGCTCTACTTTGGTGCCGAAGGGACAACCGCCGCCCGCGGCGCAGTGCGCGCCTATTTCCGTGAACTTGGCCCTACAAAGGAATGGGCGGAGAACAACTACTATGAGATCCGCATCGCCCAGCAGGACGCCAGCCTGATCCAGGTCAACGCCTTCTGGCGGGATTTCGCCAACTGGGTCGCCGGCGGTTCCAAGGGGGCGTTCATCTCTCCTCATGTGACCCAAGCCACGAGGAACTTCTCCGAGATGATGCTGGCACTCGCTGTGCTTGACCTTCCCTTTGAAGCCCCTGTGCATGCAGCCAAGACGGAGGGCCGCCAGTTTCAGTTCACCGCTGAGGGACCCGTGCTCGTGTTTCACAAGCAGATCAAACCGGCAGGACCCGCAGCGAATGGCAACCCCGGTTCCCAGTTGCTCGTTTCTCAAAGTTTCTTCCGCCAGAATGACCGCTACCGCCAGGAAGCGGGTGAGAAGGTGGAAAAGTATGTCACGGGTGAGTTCCTCACAGGTGCGGTTTACGGAGCCAACGTGGTCGTCACCAATGCCACCAGCAGCCGGGTGAAGTCGGAAGTGCTTCTGCAAATCCCTCAAGGAGCCCTGCCGGTGCTCGGCAGCAAGGCCACTCGTGCGGCGCAACTGCAACTCGAGCCCTACACCACGCGCACTTTTGAATACTACTTCTACTTCCCCACGGCTCCCGCGGAAGCGGGCCGGAAGTTCATCCACTATCCCGTGAATGTGGCTGTCCAGGGCACCGTCGCTGGGCACGCCGCACCAGTGGAGTTCCTTGTAGTGTCCAAGTTCTCCATCATGGACAAGGCCTCCTGGGACTATGTCTCCCAGTATGGATCAGAGGCAGACGTCTTCACCTTCCTCCAGCAGAACAACCTCCAGTCACTCGCGTTGGAACGCGTCGCATGGCGCGCTCGCCAGAGTGTGGACTTCTACCGCAAGCTCACCACCTTCCTGCTGGAGCAGCACATCTGGAACGACACTCTCGCCAGCCTGTCACTGCTGCACAATGATGCAGAAACCCTGCGAGACTGGTTGAAATACCGGGCTGACAGGTTTGGCCCCTACCTGCAGTCAAAGCTGGTCACGCTCGACCCGACGGACAGCCACGTGTACGAACACCTGGAGTACACGCCCCTCATCAACCAGCGCGCCCACCGGTTGGGCAATGAGTGGCGCATCGCCAACCCCGCAGTGCTGGACCAGTACAAAAACCTGCTCGCTCTGCTGGCCCACAAGCGGACCCTCGACGAACCCGACCAGCTGGCCGTCGTCTATTTCCTCTTCCTCCAGGACCGGGTGGAGGAAGCCCTCGCACGTTTCAAGCCTCTCGAAGGACTGGCTGCCCCCACGAGTCTGCAGATGGATTATCTCCGTTGCTATGCCGCCCTGTACGATGGGAATGCCGGCACAGCACGCCAGATCGCGTCCAACTACCGCGACCACCCGGTGCCACGCTGGAAGAACCTCTTCTCTGAAGTGCTCTCCCAACTGGATGAAATCGACGGCGGGATCAAGACCCGCAATCCCGTCACCCAGCCCGACCGCGAACTGCAACAGGGGGAGCTTGCCGCCACGGAACCCGGCTTCGACTTCAAAGTGGAGGGTCGCGCTATTTCATTGAACTGGCGCAATCTGAAAAAGGTGACAGTGAACTACTATCTGATGGATCCGGAATTCAGCTTCAGCAGCAGTCCGTTCGTCAGCGAGGATGCCAGCCGCTTCAGCATCATCAAACCCAACCTCAGTGTGGAAACAACCCTGCCCGTGGACAAGGACGCCCTCGACGTCGCTCTGCCAGAACAGTATTCCAGGGCCAACGTCCTCGTGGAAGTCGTTGGCGCAGGCCAGCGCAAAACCCAGGCTTACCACGCCAACACCCTGAAGCTGGCCCTGACGGAAAACTACGGCCGGCTGGAAGTGCGTGACTCTGGCTCCGGCAAGGCACTCAGCAAAGCCTATGTGAAAGTGTACGCCCGCCTTCGCAACGGGACAGTGCGCTTTTTCAAAGATTTCTACACGGATCTTCGTGGCCGCTTTGACTACGCCAGCTTGAACAGTGACAGCGCTCAGGTTCCCGCACCTCCTGTGCCCCTAGCCAAGGGTAGCGCCGCCAATGGCGGACTCGACCATCAAATGCTCAAGCCTTCCGAGCTGGATACCGTGGACAAACTGGCCATTCTGGTCCTGAGCGAGGCCAACGGAGCCTTGGTGAAGGAAGTGTCACCACCCGGGCAGTAGGCTGGGCAGACTCCTGGTTACTGGTTGATCGTGAATCACTGGCAGACAAGGCCCCCTCCCTGCTTCCAGAATGAATAGCGATTAACCAGTAACAAGCCACCTCCACGCTGTTGATCAGGCCCGAATATGGGGCATGAACAACGAAATCGAATCAACACTGAATCAACTTCCCGAAAAGGCCCAGGAAGCCGCTCAACAAGCAGCGGATGCGACCCGCAATGCCCTCGCCACGGCTCGCGAGCGTGCAGGCACGGCCCTCACCTCTGCCAAGGAGAAAACCCATGAGGTGCTCCACACTGCCAGAGACCGCGCCAATGAAGCTTATGGTGTCGCCCGGGAGCGGACCAATCAGGCACTCCACGTCGCCAAAGACAAAACCGACGTAGCCCTGAAGCAAAGCAGCCAGTACGTGCGGGAGAATCCCCTGCCCATGCTGCTGGGAGCCCTCGCCGTGGGCATTGCAGTAGGCGTGGCCATTGGCCGACGCGAAGAGCAGCGGACCTTCCGCCAGCGCCTTGCGGATGACCCGGTTCACACCGCTCGTGATGCGATCTACGCCGTACTTTCACCCATCGCGGAAAAGCTCCACGACCAGTATGATGTGGCACGCTCCGGTGCACAAAATGCTGTAGACCGCCTGAATTCCCGCCAGAACCGTCGTGCCGTGGACAACATCTT
>JBGGMQ010000070.1:0-6036 GCA_041287975.1 Verrucomicrobium sp.
TATGAAAGCCCTCTCGGAGGACGGCTTTCGCACTTATGGCATGCACAAGAATCTGGTGATCAAAAACTGCACGGTCAAAAACATGCGGGGAGGGTTCGAGGTCCGGACTCCCACTGGACCCCGACTGGAAAATTGCCAGGCCCAGGGGTGCGAGCGAGGCTTCTGGGTTTCCACCGGAGCCAGCGTGATCAAGTGCCGGGCAGATGCCCAGTACGGCCCAGCGCTCTATGTTGAGGGCGAGTCCGCCAAGGTGGAAATCGAGCTCGTGGCAGGAAAGGGGACGCTTCAGGGTGTGGTCCATACCCTCGCGGCCATCTCCGGCAAAGGGCATCAAATCTCCCTCACCGGTGAGGGCCAAGTCGGCCAAACTCCTGCCGTGCCAGTGCTCATCGGCTACTCTGCGCCCGGCATGGGGGAGAACATGGTCGCCAGCTCCCAGCGGGAGGCGAAGGACATCGTCCTCCGCAATGAAACCTCCCAGCCGGTGAAGATTGGCTCCAAAGCCGGCACCATCCAACTCGTCTCTCGCGGGCCAGTGATTGAGAACCTCGGCAAAAGGGTGACCGTCATCAACAACACACCTTGATCCAGAGCGCACGGTCCTGGCCAACTCTTTGTGGTGCCTCCTTGACCGTGGCAGCTCGTTCCCCGAGTTTGCCCTCTATCGCTGCCCTCAAATCTGACCTCCTTCTCGCGCTCACTTGCCTGGCCGTCTTTGCAACGGGCACAGGCTGTCGTGATGCCAAGCCCCCCAGGCCTCTCTCCGCTCCTATGCCGCAGCGGGCGTACGTCTGGCAGCGGGACTGGCAGGCCCCTGTCGCACCTGCCCTGGCCGAGGGGCGCGAGGTCCTGGATGGGGCAGTGATTCTCGGTGCCGAAGTGGAATGGAAAAGCGGCACCCCATCACCCATCGTTCCCGATGTTGACTGGTCGGCGGTGAAGGACTTTGGCAAACCTGTCAGCGTCGCCATGAGGATCGCACCCTATGCGGGGCCGTTTGAAGACTCCGGCGCGGTGATGGATTTTCTCGTGGCGACAGCTCGCAGCCTCGTTGCCTCGGCCACGACGGCGCAGGTTCCACTGGCGGAGTTTCAGCTCGACTTTGACTGCGCTCAAAAGAAGCTGGCGGGCTATGCCAAGTGGGTTCGCCGCCTGCGTGAAGCTGTGGCTCCCTTGCCCTTGGTGATCACCGCGCTGCCTTCATGGCTGCCCGAGCCGGAGTTTCCGAATCTCGCTGCCGAGGCACATCATTATGTCCTTCAGGTCCACTCGGTGCCTTCACCTCGCGGCGATGACAAAACCCAGATCTGCGATCCGACCGAAGCCCGCCGTTGGGTGGGGCAGGCCTCGAAGCTGAGGCTTCCTTTTGAAATCGCCCTGCCCACCTATCGCTCCCTCGTGGGGTATGGGCCGGATGACAAACTTCTCGGTGTGGTCTCCGACTCTGTCCGTCCGGCGTGGCCCGCCAGTACCCGCATCCGCGAGTACTCTCTGGATGCTGATCTCATGGCCTTCCTCGTCGCGGAATGGCAGACCAAGCGGCCCAAGTTTTGCACAGGACTCCTTTGGTATCGCATGCCTGTGGCCACAGATGAGAACAACTGGCGCTGGCCCACTTTCAAAGCCGTCATGGCAGGCCGTGCCCCCCGGGGCTCCTGGCAGGTGCGAATCGATGGCAGCGCGAGTTCGGAAAAGTTGCCGCCCAACCCTGCCGATCTCGTCTTGAAAAATGTGGGTGAAACGGATGGCCCTCCCACCTGTCAGGTGCAGGTCTCCTGGACCAATGCTTCAGCCCCCCTGGCTGAGGCCCTGCCGGGCTGGGAAGTGCGGATTGAGAAAGAAAAACAACGCGCCACATTTTTCCGTGCGACCAACATCGGGCGGAGATTGCCGCCCGGCAGTGAGTGTGCTATTGGCTGGCTGCGCCTCCAACCCGGCGCCCCATTCCATGTTGAAGTTGTTTCCGAGCCCGGATCATAGAACCGGGCTGTTGGTCCGCCTCTACCGCCGCACGTTTGTCGTCGGGGCCGCTCTTTGTCTCACCAGCCTTTCCAGCGTGCTCGCCACCGGTATGTGGATGCCGCGCTCCTGGATCAGTGAACGTGGCGAGCCTCTCGTGGCTCCGCCGGAGTTTTTCTGGGAGCTGGAGGTCAAGCGCATCGCCACCGAGTTCCTGCCTGAGGAAAAACTCGTCCCTGCTCCCTTTCCGGAGGACAACACTGACCAGGAAGCTAACGCATCCTACCGTCAGACCTTCACGGCCAGGACGGACATTGCAGAGTTTGAGGCAGCCCTCAAATCCAACTCGGTAAAAGCGACCGACCCAGCCAAAGCCCTGCAGGCCCACAAATACGTGAGGCAGGAACTGAGCGGCGTGGCCAAAGGCGACCAAGAGGCGGCGGAAGCTGAAGAGGTGGCCAGTGAGTTTGCCGACTATCACAACGGTGCTTTCGCGATGGCGGAAGCTGATGGCAAAGGCTATCCCGAGGCCAAAGAGGCTTGGGAGGGCTTGTTGAAGCGTCCCGCCGAAGAGCGCAAATACCGGTCCACCTGGGCCGCCTACATGCTGGGGAAGCTGGCCCTTGCGGAAAACCGGTATGAGGATGCCGCGAAGTTGTTTCAGCAGACCCGCGCCCTGGCGAAGGAAGGCTTTGCCGATGCCCTCGGTCTCGCCGCAGAGAGCTACGGTTGGGAGGCCCTGGCAGAACTGCAGTCCGGTCACGCGGAAAAGTCCGCCCGCCTCTATTTGACTCAACTGGCGCTAGGGGATTTGTCCGCCGTGATTTCACTCAAGTCCCTTGTGCCTGACCGCGAAGAGGCCCTGTTTTACGCCGATGAGTCGGTCAAAGTGACGCCCGTGGTGGCTGCCGCCTACGGGGTGGAAACCACGCAACTCGCGCTGCACAAGGCCGCGGCGGACCCCGTGCTGTCCCGCCTTGTCACCGCCCATGTCCTTGCTGCCGGTGTCGACACGGTTTGGGACAATAACAGCAACACCTCCCGGCTGGATCCGCAGCGTCAGGCCCGCTGGCTGGTCGCCGTCGGGAAAGCGGGATTGAAGACCGCCCCGGACGCCGAGTACCTCGGCTGGGTGGCCTACAGCATGGGCAAGTATGACGACGCTGCGAAATGGGTGAAGCTCGTCAAAGACGCCACCTCGCCGGCAAGCCTCTGGCTCAAGGCGAAGCTCGCCCGACGTGGTGGCGACATCAAACAGGCCGCCACCCTCATGGCTGAGGTTGTCCGCTCCCTGCCTAAGAGCGAGGAACTGGAGAACTCCATCAGCGATGGCGAATTCCCCATGCCTCCCCGCCGCAGCGCCTCCTGCGATCTTGGTTTCCTGCAACTCACCAAAGGAGACTTCATCCATGCCGTCGACACGTTCCTCGCTGTGGACATGTGGGATGACGCCGCCTACATCGCCGAACGGGTGCTCACCACGAAGGAACTCCTCGCCTATGTAGAGGCCAACTTTGCGACTCTGCCCGAGCCCAAGGATCCCGACAGAGTCACCGAGGCGGAGTCGAGCGCGCGTGAAGTTGCACATCGTTTCCGCAGTCTGGTGGGTCGTCGTCTTATGCGTGAGGATCGCTACTCCGAAGCGCGCGCGTATCTGCCCACTCAGCAGCTGCCGCACTATGACCGCTTCGTGTCAGCTCTGAAAGTCGGTGCCAATGAAAAGGCCCCGAAACAAGAGCGAGCCCGCGCTTATTTCACTGCCGCCTGGGTCGCCCGTCATCATGGTATGGAGCTCATGGGCACGGATGGCGGGCCCGACTCCAGCTCTACGGAAGGGAGCTTCAGTTCCCCCAACTCCGCCATGGAGCGGCTCACTGGCCAGAAGCAAAACGCCGGGTTCTCAGACGAAGAGGAGAATGAAGGCTTCACCCCAGGCCCCGTCAAGATAGCCTTGCCCGTGAGCCCTGAGGAGAAGAAGCGTCTGGCTGCCACCAAGCTCAACCCTGAAAAGCGCCTCCACTACCGCCACGTCGCTGCCGGTCTCGCCTGGAAAGCTGCCGCTCTCATGCCGGATCAGTCAGACGAAACTGCTGATGTCCTGAACACCGCCGGGAACTGGCTGAAGTCCAAATATCCCAAAGAAGCCGACCGCTTCATCCAGGCCATCGAGCGCCGTTGCTACAAAACCGAAATCGGCAAAGAGGTCAGCAAGAAGCACTGGTTCGTCAACATGGATGGACCCTGGAGCAAAGCCGAAAACGAGAAGGATCCTGTGGTGCAGTAGACGGTGAATCGGTGCGTCAGTGCGTCAGTGCGTCAGTGCGTCAGTGCGTCAGTGTTGGGGTTTGAGGAAGCTGTTCGGAGTGCAAGCTTCAGCTTGCTCAGTTCGCGCGACACCAGGCAACATGAGACGACTGGAGTGGGTGCTCCCATCCTGTTGAACATGTTTGCATAACAGAAAGTATTACCTGGAGCTGCCACGAGTTCGATATCATCCAACCTGGCTTCCGTGCCTTCGCCAGCGACGTCGGAGTTCTGCGTTTACGCGGGTCAGTACAAACTCCCGACTGCCTGTTCAATCGAATCATAACGTATTGCGCACCCACCGGGCCAACCATGCGATGGCGGGGTGGGAAACTCATTCGTCACTGCTTTGACTCGTGATCTGAAGGCTTGTTTCGCGGTTGCAGGTCGGTCTGAATTCCTGTGGAAATGAGAATGGCATTGAAACGTTGATTCTGCCTTTGATCGTAATGGTCGGAGGAGAGGAAGACGGTTCCGACCTGCTCGGAGTCTTTGTAGATCTCAGCCGATGCGCATTCATAGCAAATGAGCAGGTCGTGGGTGCTCCCGTTTACGACGGCCCGTACTCCGTGTCTTGGGCTGAAGCAGGCGAAAACGGCCCCTGACCACCTTTTGCCCGATTTGTCCAGATCCGAGACAATGGCAAGGGTTTCGGCAGTAGTGGGTGTCTCCATTTTGCCCAGAACGGGATAGTCGTGAAACAACTCGGGAGCTTTTGAGTCGGTCACGGCAGGATCTGAGGGAGAGTCTGAGTGCACGAGCCTTGGGGATAGCGAGAATAGTGTCCACTCGGTTGCTTTAAAGAACGGAAGTAATTGGTCGGACTGGTATGTCGGATCAGGGCGTAGTCGGATCGGCGCCCAGCGCACGGATGATAGTCCGGCCAAGAGAACGAGCCCAAGGATACACCCAAGAGTAATGAGGATTCTGCGAACCAAGCGCCGATTGTGGGAAGTGGACATGGCGGAAAAATGATCATACCCGATTTGATTCTGCAGGGGAAGCTAACATGAAGGAGCGTACAGAAGAGGCTCCAAATAAAAAATGAGAATTGCGGTCACACTTCCCGCCCCGCCTCGTCATGCGGGTGTTATGAACAACACCCTTGATGCCCCCACCGCAGAGTAGAGCCCAACCGACCGGATCATCGCCTCCTGGCAATACCTTCGTGCCTTCGGCAAGCACTCCGACTACGATGTTTCCTACATCGAAGAGTTCTTGACGACTCTCCCGGCGCGTTCCAGGCCTTCGAAGGGGCAATGGCAACATGACAGCATCGCAAGGCGGCCCCGTTCGCTCTCCTCGCCAAAGCCAAACGCACGGCCTCCCGTATCGAGGATTACGGGCTGCGCACGCTCCTCGGGGGCAAGATGGCCCGTGAAGCAGGTGTGGCGGAAGCGGCCATCCAAGGTGCGCTGCATGGTGGCAAAGGGCTCAACGCCTGTGTGTGTCCCCGGCGTCCCGCCGGGTCAGTGCGTCAGTGTTGGGGTTCGAGGAAGTTGTTCGGAGTACAAGCTTCAGCTTGCTCAGACTGCCATGCCCAAGATATCTTGCGACGGCCGAAAGTCATTCGCTGTATGAAAGCATTAGAGAATGCGACCCTCAGGGGGCGTGCGCCCTGAACGGTTGGGACAACCGAACTAGTGTGCCTGGCATGAACATGAACTATCAAACTTGAAAGGAAGATTGACGGAGCCGATGACAGCAACCGTAGCCGAACTGCAAGGTGACGCCCGTGAGGGTGGGGCTGAAGGAAGCAGCAGGCAAACCTGC
>JBGGMQ010000071.1:0-3908 GCA_041287975.1 Verrucomicrobium sp.
ATCGACATTGGCCGTGGCGACGAACCAGCGTCCATCGCGTTCCGCGTGGTAGGTGATGGCTTTGCCGTTGCGCACCCACTGCTGGCAGGCGACGCGGTGGGCGTCCTCCACTTTCAGATTCGTGGCAATCCGTTTCTCCTCGCCCGTCTTGCGATCCCGCACCCACACTTCTCCGGTGTGCGCATCAGGAGTCGTGGAGGTGTAGAAGAGCACCTTGCTGCCATCAGGACTCTCCGGGCAGGTGTTGAAGTAGGAGTGCACCGTGTGTCTCGCAGGTTCCGGGGACACTTGTTGAATCTTCACTCCCGTCCGCCAGGCGGCGAGTGGATCATCCCCGGCCTGGGCTGCCAGTCGACTGGTGAAACCGAGCCCAAGGAGCGCTGTAAATGCCCCTAGCTGAGTCAGGAAGCGAAGCATGCGTGTCATAGCAGCACAAGACGCCTCCAACCGGGGCACACTTGCCACAATCTTCGCTAGCTTTCGCCCACCAGGGGGATGTCGACGATCAGAGGGCGATGGTCGGACAGCTTCTGCTTCAGGTTCTCATTGAACTCCACCAATGTCTCGCCGTAGTGCGGAGCGAAGACATAGGAGCCCTTTTTGTCGGTCGAGTCCTTGAGCTGGCCGGATTTCACAAACATCCAGTCCAGGCGGTAGCGGCCGAGAGGGCCAATGGGCCGTTTCACACTGAAGCTGGTCACCTGACCCTTTAGGCGGCGATCATTGCTGTTGGCCAGTTGTCCTTTGCGTCCATTGATGGACCTTTGCCGGTCACCACGGAAGTCGAATGTGGACCCATCGTCGAACTCGAACTTTCGCACCTGTTTGAAGAGGCCGACGACTTTGTTGGGGAAAAGGATCGGTACATGCGGGGCGAGAGGGCTTTGAAAATTCTTCAGGGCATTGAGCGCACCCCGTTCGCGATACAGGGGGATCACCGTGCCCCAGACCAGGCCGGAGACGTTCGAGGCGGTGGCGACAAAGCTGGCGGGATTGTCCACCTGCCGCCAGATCACCCGCTCCACGGAGGTGGGGCTCACGTCATTCGGGGCAGAGTTGTGGTCACCTGCCATGATGACGGGGTGGGGGATCTTCTTGACGTTGCCCAGAATCTCGACCATCTGCGCTTCCCGGTATTTGGGCTGCGTTTTGATCTCGAGGTGATTGTTCACCAGCGTTACGACTCCGCCTGGTGCACCGGGTACAGCTACATCCACACGGAAGTAGCAACGTCCGCCCACCTTCATCTCACGGGTAATCTCGCTGTCGAACACGATGGCAGAGCCCGCACGCCTGCCTTTTCAGCAATGTCGGAGCGTTGTTGTTCGTCCTTGAACCAGTCGTAGGGCTGGGTTTTGAGCTGGAAGGCCTCCACCTTCACAATGGGATAGCGCGAGAGGATGGCAGAGCCAAAGACTCCCCTGTAGCGGGCGGGGTCGGCTGGGTAATACTTGGGTCGGTTTGGCGGGCTGTCAGGCCGGGGCTCTTTGCCCATGAGGACAGGGTCCACCTCGAGCGACTGGGCGGCAAAGGCGTAGTTCATGCCCAGCTCCTTCGCCAGAGTGCGGGCTGCATCCACATAGCCAGAGCGGCTCACGCCGATGTCCATCTCCTGAAGGAACACGATGTCAGCGGTGGCCAGCCGGTCCCTTTGGCGCATCATCTCGGTCCGTTCCTTCGAGTCTGCGGGCGCGCGCTTTTCCGCGATCATTTCCTCGTAGGCCGCAGGCGACTTGATCGCTTTGACGGCACGGTTGATGGTCAGCGACTTTTCGATGTTCCATGTGGCGACACGAAGCGTGGGGCCCAAGCCCGCTGTCTCCAGGGCGCGTGGACGTTTACCGGAGAGCCACGCTTCATTGCTGACAGCCGGTGTGCGCCAGAAGCGGTTGAGCTTTGCTCCCAACGCCCCGACTGGGGTGGGATTCTTTTGCAGGCTTTCCAGTTCTGCGAAGGTCAGGTAGTCCGGCTCCTGGCGTGCCGCGAGGGGCGGGATCGCCGACGGGGTGAACTGGACGAGGCCGGAAGTGCCGTTCGTCTTGGGCAGGGTCAGGTGGGCATTCTTGCGCGGGAGAGTGGAGCAGCCGACGCTCAGCGTCATGGTCAACGTCCAGCCAGCCACGATAGAGAGGCGGGTCAGCGGCAGGCAGGGGGCGCTCCAACGCGTGGGATTCACCCCATGAAGAAGCCCGGCTTCACCCGAATGTCAATTCAGGGGCCGGGCTTCTCGAGACACTTTGTCGAAGCGACAGTAGCTTGAGATTTATGCTGCCTTCTTTTCTTCGGCTTTCGGAGCCTCCGCAGGCTTTTTCACTTCCGGCTTGGCGGGCTTCGGTGCCGGGGGCTTGGGCTCCACGTAGGGTGGGTTCACATGAGCCTCTGGAGCGGTCTCCTTGAGGTTCGGTGGGACGTCCGCTTTGACGTCGCCGAGCGCCCACTTGATGCCGCCGATCAGGATGTCCTGGAAGATAGGATTGGTCCAGACGTCCTCACGGTGACCCATGGCGGTGTACCAGACGCGGCCCTCACCTTCTTTGCGAGCCCAGGTGATGGGGTAGGCAGGGCGCTTGTATTCATCACCCTTCATGGAGGGGGCGTCGATCGTGCTAAGCACGTGGATGTCTGCGGTGAAGTCCTTCAGAGAGTACCACTCCTCAGGGAAGCTGTACTCGGCGCCAACTTTCTCAAATCCGGGGAACTTGGGGTTCGTCACCTTCACCGTCGCAGGTTGTTGAGCACCGTGCTTGATGAACTCGGCACCGAGGAAGCGCACGTAGGGATCGGCCTTCTCGCCGTGGTTGCGGAAGCGATCGGGACCTTTTTTGGACTCGTTGTCCGTGTGGAAGGTGTCGCTGGCAGAGTGGGAGCCGATGAAGCCTTTGCCACTGCGGACGTAGTCGAAGAGTGCCTGCTTGCCCGCGGGGGACATGCCGGGATTGCCATCCGTACCGGGCGTGGTGAGATCACCTGTGGTGTAGAAGAAGACCGCGTCGAACTGGGCCAGGTACTCCTTGCTGAAGAGGGAGCCGTCCTTGGAGTAGGTGAACTCCCAGTTGTTCTTTTTGCCAAGCTCGGTGAGTACGCCTTCCGCATAGCTGGGCTGGCCTTTCTTCCACGAGATGACCGAGTGCTCGAAGCCACTCGATTTGGTGAAGAAGAGGATCTTGCGTTTCGGGGGATCGGTAGCGGCGAAGGCGACGGCCACCACCGCGAGCAGCAGGGTGAGGGGAGCAGCAAGTTTCTTGAACATGGGGACCGGAATACACGGAACTGGAGGATTTGGCCAAACAAAAAATTTGGGTGACATGCGGCTGCTCGGCGGTCCGTTAAGAGCCGGGCATGAACTTTCTCTCATCCGCCTTGCTGGCCGCCACTTTGTCCCTGGCGACGGCCGCCGCTGCACTGGCAGCAGACCGGCCCAACATTCTCTTCCTTTTCAGCGACGACCAGCGGGCCGATACCATCGGGGCACTGGGCAACCCCGGATGGCAGACGCCGAATCTGGACCGGCTGGTGAAGGAAGGGACAGCCTTTAGCCGCGCGTACTGCATGGGTTCTCAACAGGGTGCCGTCTGTGTCCCTTCCCGGGCGATGCTGATGACGGGACGTGGGCTCTACCATGTGAAGGAGCAGTTGAAGGGGCAGGGCACCTGGCCAGAGAGCTTTGCGGCTGCGGGCTATCAGACCTTCATGACGGGTAAGTGGCACAACGGAGCTGCCGCGGCATTGCGTACCTTTCAGGACGGGCGAGCAGTATTCCTCGGTGGCATGGGCAGTCCCTATGAACTGACGGTGCAGGACATGGACCCGAAGACCGAGGGCGCGGACCGGCAGTTTGTGGACAAGAGGAAAGTGGAAAAGCACTGCGTGGAGTTGTTCGCTGATCAGGCGGTGAATTTCGTCACGGC
>JBGGMQ010000072.1:0-3063 GCA_041287975.1 Verrucomicrobium sp.
CGCGGTGATCCAGATGAAGCCTGCGCTGGTGCTGGTGGATGAACTGGCCCACACGAATGCCCCTGGCTCCCGCCACGCCAAACGCTATCAAGATGTGCTGGAACTCATCGGTGCCGGCATCGATGTCTTCACCACGCTCAATGTCCAGCATATCGAGAGCCAGGTGGATCTGGTTCGCCAGATCGCGGGCGTCACCATCCATGAGACGGTCCCGGATTCCATCCTTGATCATGCTCACGAGATTGAACTGGTGGACCTGAGTGTGGAGAAGCTGCTCGACCGCATGGCCGCAGGCAAAGTGTACCTGGGGGATCGTGCAGACTGGGCGGTGTCCAACTTCTTCAAGGAGGGGAACCTCACAGCATTGCGGGAGATGGCCCTGCGTTTCACGGCCGAGCATGTGGACCGGGAGCTGGAGGACATCCGGCGTTCCAAACGCGTGAGCACCGCGTGGAAGACAAATGCCCGGCTGCTTGTGGGCGTAGGCTCCAGCCCGTACTCGGAGAGCCTCATCCGCTGGACGCGACGTGCGGCCACCCGCCTCGGGTGCCCGTGGATTGTCACCTGGGTGGAGGGTTCGAGGAGCTTGTCAACCGGCGCCCAGGAGCGCCTTTCCATCTCTCTGGCGCTGGCACGGAAGCTGGGTGCCGAGGTCGTGAGCGTGACGGGGGATGATGTGGCGGCCGCGCTGCTCCAGGTGGCGCGGGAGCGCAATGTCACCCAGATCGTGGTGGGCAAGCCCGGCCGTCGCTCATGGTGGCGGATTTCTCTTTCTGACCGGTTGGTTCAGGAAAGTGGCGACATTGACGTCTGCATGGTGCGGCCCGAGACGGGGGCTTCCCGCCAGTCCGCCAGGGCAGCTGCGGAACTGCCGTCCCGGCCGGCGGGTTGGTTTCAGGAATATGCCTGGGCGGCCGCCATCACCTTTGGCGCTGCCATGCTGGGGTGGCTGTGTCTTCCTTTTGCCGGCTACGTCTTTGCAGGCCTGTTGTTCCTGCTCACCGTGGTGCTGGCGGCCCTGCGGATGAGCCGGGGGCCGATCTTGATCATGGCGTCGTTGAGCGCCTTTACGTGGGATTATTTCTTCATTCCTCCCCAGTTCACCCTGCACATCAACCAGCCGCAGGACATCGTCATGTTTGTGATGTTCTTCATTGTCGCGCTGAGCATGGGCCACCTCACGACGCGTTTGCGACAGAGGGAGCAGGCAGAGCGGCGACGTCAGCGGCAGACCGCGGCACTGCTCCGGGTCACCCAGAGTGCAGCCCTCAAGGCGGAGCCCGACCAGGGGTTGCAAGAGGCGCTCCAGGCCATCAACGAACTGTTGCGAGTGGACACTGCTCTTGTGGTCCGGAACCTGGATCGTTCATTGCCACACACCGTCCACGCAGCCAGCACCTTCCAACCCTCCGCCAAAGAGTGGGGTGTGATCAACTGGGCCTACCAGAACAAGCAACCGGCGGGGCGCTTCACCGACACTCTGCCACAATCCGAGGGATCGTGGTTTCCTCTGCAGACGGCCACCTCGCTCATGGGTGTGTTTGGGGTGCGGCTGGAAAAGGAAACCAGTGGGGTGCTGGACTTCAGCACCCGGCAGGCCGTTGAAGCTTTTGCTTTGCAACTCGCGCTCGTGCTTGAGAAGGAGCACTTCATCTTTGCCGTGCGGCGGGCAGAGCTGATGGAGTAGTCTGAGCGGCTGCAGCGTACTTTGCTGGACAGTGTGTCGCATGAGCTGAAGACACCCCTGGCGGTGATTCATGCTGCTCTGGAAGGGCTTGCAGGTCAGAGCAATCCGTATCTGGAAGAGATTCAGACCGCATCCCAGCGATTGCAGCGCGTGGTCAGCCATCTCATAGAAATGACCCGGATTGAATCCTCTGCCGTGCAGCCAGTGCGCGAATGGTGTCTCGTAGGAGATCTGGTGGAGCAGGCACGACAATCGGTCGGCGCGGGTCTCGACAAGCATCCCGTCACCGTCCACATTCCTGCGGATCTGCCTCCGGTCCACCTTGATCCCAACCTCTTCTCTCAAGCGGTGATCAACATTCTCCACAACGCCTCCATGTACACCCCTGCAGGGACGCCTGTGGAGATCCACGGTATCCTGCAGAACGGTTCCCGTCTGGAGTTGCGCATTGCTGATCACGGAGCCGGGCTTCCCGACGGCGAAGAGGAGAAAGTGTTTCAAAAGTTCTACCGCAGCCCCGGCAGCCCTACGGGAGGGACGGGGCTGGGGCTCTCCATCGCCCGGGCGCTGCTGCGCTCGCTCGGTGGCGACATCAAGGCGGCCAACCGCCCTGGAGGAGGAGCGGAGTTCACGCTGACGGTGCCTGTCGAAATCCTGCCTTCCACCTCACCTGCCGCATGAGTGTTTCCTCGACTCATATTCGTGCCTTGGTGATAGATGATGAGGTGCAGCTTCGCCGTCTCCTCCGGCTCGCGCTTGAGAGCAAGGGGTATGAGGTGTTTGAGGCCGCCACAGGCTCTTTGGGGCTTTCGGAGGCGGCCTTCCGCCATCCCGATGTGATCCTGCTGGATCTAGGTCTGCCGGACATGGATGGACTGGATGTGCTGAAGCGGCTGCGGGAGTGGACGGAGACTCCTGTGCTAATCCTTTCCGTGCGGGATCAGGAGTCAACCAAAGTGGCGGCTCTGGAGCACGGTGCGGATGATTATGTCACGAAGCCCTTTTCCACGGCTGAACTGGCGGCCCGGCTGAAAGCCATCCAACGCCGGCACAAGACCCCGGAGGAGCCCGCCATTGAGGTGGGAGGCTTGTTCCTGGATCTGGTGGCGCGGGAGGTGAAGCTGCAGGGACACGCTCTCAAGCTCACGCCGATTGAGTACAACCTGCTCAAGCTTATGGCGCGGAATGCCGGCAAGGTCATCACGCAAAAACAGATTTTGAAGGAAGTGTGGGGGCCGAATGCCACCGAGCAGGCGCAGTATCTGCGGGTCTATGTGGCGCATCTGCGGAAGAAGCTGGGAGATGAGGCGGGAGTACAGATTCGGAATGAGCCAGGGATAGGATACCGGTTGGTAGAAACAGGGTCGGGGGTGGCA
>JBGGMQ010000073.1:0-3501 GCA_041287975.1 Verrucomicrobium sp.
TTCTCCGTGTATTCCGGCACGCGCTTGGTGCTGCTCTCGATGTCCTTGCTGCCCTGGGGATAGGCGGCGACTACCTTGAGTCCCTCGATTTTGGCTGTGTCCGCCGGATCTTTCGGACCCCTGTTCAAGATCCTGGTGAAGTGCTCCACGTGAGAGGTGTCCAGTCCGATGATACCGGCGCGAATCATTTTGGCGTCTTCAGCTAGAGCGAGGGAAGCGCAAAGAAAGGGAGCGATGAGAAGAATGCGGCGAGTCATGCGGGACACTACGCGGAAGGCTTCGTTCCTTATCGTAGAAATCCCTCTTCACCCCTCTGGCGTCACATTCTGCACAGTTGCGGTTCGCTTATGCACAGTTCACCCAGTGCACGGCTGATAAGAGACCCGGTCCAAGGGCGTATTTTAGATGCCCTCCAATGTTTTTCTGCCCTGCCCAAGCACCCCGCATTTTCGCCTGTCTGAGCGCGTCTGTGTTCACGCTGGCGTGCGCTGCCCAAGGGGCTGCGCCGCTCACCTTTGAGAAGGACATCCGTCCGATCCTTTCGAACCGGTGCTTCAGCTGCCACGGGGAGGAGAAGCAGAAGGGCAATCTCCGCCTGGACGACGTCAGCCACATCCTTTCAGGCGGTGACTCCGGGGCAGCGCTGGTCGCGGGCAAGCCGGATGAGTCTTTGATCGTCCAGGCCATCCGCTACACCAAGGAGGACTTCCAGATGCCTCCGAAGGAAAAGCTTCCGGATGAGGAGATCGCCAAGCTGGAGAAGTGGATCAAACTGGGGGCACCCTGGCCGAAGTCCAAGGTGGCAGTACGCTCGACTGCGGACGAGTTCGGCTTCACCAAAGAAGACCGCGAGCAATGGGCTCTGCAACCGCTGTCCAAGCCGAAGGTTCCCGCTCTGGCTGGAAATACCTGGGCAAAAGGGGATATCGATGCCTTCGTGGCGGCGAAGCAAGGCGAGCTGAAACTGAAGCCCGCTCCAGAAGCCACTCCCCAGGAGTTGGTGCGCCGCCTCTACTTTGACCTGCACGGCCTGCCGCCCACGCCTGAGCAGACGGCAGCCTTCGTGGCCAAGCACGACGAGAAATCCTATGAGGCCCTTGTGGATGACCTCCTGGCAAGCCCCCGCTACGGTGAGCGCTGGGCCCAGCACTGGCTGGACCTCGTGCGCTATGCCGAGAGCGATGGCTACAATGCCGACGGCTACCGCGACGCGGTGTGGCCCTACCGTGACTGGGTCATCAAGTCCCTGAACGACGACATGCCCTACAACCAGTTCGTGAAGCTGCAACTGGCTGGGGACGAGATCGATTCGAACAACCCCGATGTGATGATTGCGACCTCGTACCTGAGGAACGGCATCTACGAATGGAATCAACGCGACGTGAAGGGCCAGTGGGAGATCATCGTCACGGACATGACGGACAACGCTGGTGAGGTGTTCCTGGGCCTCAGCTTTGGCTGCGCCCGCTGCCACGATCACAAGTTCGATCCCATCCTCCAGAAGGACTACTACCGCCTGAAGGCTTTCTTTGCCCCGGTACTCTGGCGCGATGACATGAAACTGGCCACGGCGGAGGAGCAGGTTGCCTTCAAGCAAAAGCAATCCGAATGGGAAGCCGCGACCTCTGATGTGCGGAGCCGGATTGACGGCATGACCCAGAAGTCCGTCGAGAACAGCATGAAAAAGGCGAAGGAGAAGTTCTCCGACGATCTTCAGGTGATGATCAACAAGGCTCCCGAAGAGCGGGAGACGCTGGAGCATCAGCTCGCCTGCCTTGCCCAGCGTCAAGTGGACTTCGAGCGCGTGCGCTACGACCCCATGAAGTCCATCAAGAAGCCCGAAGACAAGGAAGCCTACAAGGCCTTGATCGAAGAGCTGAAGAAGTATGACGCCATCAAGCCCAAGCCTCTGATGGACGCCTTTGTGGCGACCGATGCTGGCACCAAGGGCCCGCCGAACGTCCTCAAGACCCGCCGTGGGGAAGACGACATCGCCCCAGGCTTCCTGACGATCCTTGAGCCCAAGGAACCTGAGATCAAGCCCACCGCCACCTCTACTGGCCGTCGTCTCGCGCTTGCAGACTGGATCACCCGTCCGGACAATCAGCTTTCCACCCGCGTGATCGTGAACCGTGTGTGGCAGTACCACTTCGGCCGCGGGATCGCTGGGACCCCCAGTGACTTCGGCAACATGGGCGAAAAGCCGACCCATCCCGAGTTGCTCGACCACCTGGCCCGCAAATTTGTGGCTGAAGGTTGGAGTTTGAAAAAGCTGCACAAGGAAATCCTTCTCTCTGCCACCTATCGCCAAACGGCCCTGCGAACGCCTCCTGCGGAGTATGGCCAAGTGGACCCTGGCAACAAGTTCCTCTGGCGCTTCCCGCCGCGTCGTCTCGATGCCGAGCAGGCTCGCGATGCCATGCTCATGGCCAGTGGCGAGCTTGATCTGAAAATGGGCGGTCCGGCCAGTGACTCCAAGGAACCCCGCCGCTCCATCTACACCCGCAAGAAGCGCAACAGCCAGGATGAACTCCTGCGCAGCCTTGATGCTCCCGCGAACTTCATCAGCACCTCAGAGCGGCAAAGCACCACGACGCCCACCCAGGCGTTGCTTATGGTGAATGGAGACTGGATCCTGACCCGGGCTCGCAAGCTGGCCGCTCGTTCGAACTCAGTGGAGGGAGCCTGGAGCAATGCCCTTGGCCGTGCCCCCAATCCGCGTGAGTTGAAGCTCGTCGATTCCTTCCTCAAGCACAGCCTCGGTGGCAGCACCGCCCCGGCCACGGCAGGCTCCACCGCTGCGGATTCCCGCTCCGACTTCAAAGTAGGGTCGCCCCAGGAACGTCTCTTGGTGAAGGACACCGCCAAAGAGGGCGATGACTTTTCTGTTGAAGCGCTCTTCACACTCAACAGCGTGGATGCGGCCGCTTCCGTTCGTACCATCGCCTCGCGTTGGAATTCGGGCAAAGACACGCAGGAGTCCTTTGGCTGGAGCCTCGGGATCACCGGTGAAAAGTCCCGCTTCAAGGCAGGCAACCTCGTCATCCAGCTCGTAGGCGAAGACGACAATGCCAACATTGCCTATGAGGTAGTGGCTTCCGACATCCGCATCGCCGTTGGCAAACCTTACCACATCGTCGTTCATGTTTCCGCCACCGAGAAGATCGTTGAGTTTGCAGTCACAGACTTGAGCCAACCGGGATCCGCTCCCCAGACTGCAACCGTCAAACACCGTGTGAAACGCGGCCTTGGCAATGGTGTCTCATCCCTTGTGATTGGTGGACTGAATCAGCGCGCTCCCAGCCACCAATGGGATGGTCGCCTTGATGCCGTGCGCTTGGTGCCTGGGGAACTCGCTGCATCCGCCGCCTCTCCGAATGCCTCCAGTTGGAAAGAGGGGCTGGCCATCTGGGACGCCAACCGCAAGCCCACGCCTCAGTTCGAGTGGATGGGTGCCGATGCCAAGACTGACTCCGACGACCCCTTCCAGCGCGCCTTGGC
>JBGGMQ010000074.1:0-3252 GCA_041287975.1 Verrucomicrobium sp.
CCGCCGTAGCCGCTGCCGTAGGACCAGATGGAACGCTCTTCCGGGAAATGGACGATGTATTTCTCTGCATTGCAGGGCCAGGAGACATCCTTCTGGCCTTCCGCAAGCGGGGCACCGACGGAGTGCAGACAGGGCACGAAATCACCGTCTTCATCCAGTTGCTCCAGCACTGCCGAGCCCATGCGGGTCATGAGCTTCATGTTCACCACGGCGTAGAGCGAGTCGGTCAACTGCACGCCGATGACGCTGAACTTGGAGCCGAGCGGGCCCATGCAAAACGGCACCACGTACATGGTGCGCCCCTTCATGCTGCCCCGGAAGAGCCCCTTGAGGGTCCCCTTCATTTCATTGGGCTCCACCCAGTTGTTGGTGGGGCCGGCATCCTGCTTGCGCTTGGAGCAAATGAAGGTGCGGTCTTCCACACGAGCCACGTCGCCGGGATCACTCCAGGCCAGGTAACTGTTGGGGCGCTTCTCCTCGTTCAGGCGTTTGAAAGTGCCTCCACGAACCAGCTCCTCACAAAAGGTGCTCCACTCTTCTTGAGTACCATCACACCACTGGATGTGATCTGGCTGGCAGAGGGCGGCAGATTCTTCCACCCAGGTTTGAAGGCGCTGATGACGGGTCATTGTTTGCAAGATCGATTGAGAAAGTGTCACCTTCTCGGCAATGCTTGCAAAAGTGCAAGCATCCATTGCTCACACACCCCTGGCAGTCTCCTCGATCCTTGAGAGAAACAAACTGGCCCTCAACGATATGTGCCGACCCCGGGCCGACTGCCCGTCTGCTGAAAAAACAGAGGCGGGAGGCTGTCATCTCCGTCGGTGGGCTGACAGTCAGCAAGATGCGGATGCGTATCCAGCAAGTGGCTTAACACCGCAGGCAACAATGCCTCCATCTCTTGGGGCAAGGTCAGCGTGTTAAGGTGAGCCAGTCCATAAACCTGCTGGGGAAATCCATCAAATAACGCAGCCCCGTGGGGTGACGCCGGCACCTGGGCAAAAATCAAAGCAGGGGCCATGGACTTGATGAGGCTCACGACGGTGACCGTGAGCAAGCTGATGGCGGGAGCATTCCAGAAGCGGCGGGCCACTGCGAGGCCACTGACCTCCACAACCCATTGACCGCGACCGCGGCCTTCCGCCGCCGTGGCATTGATGAAGCTGGTATAGTGCACGCCTTGTGCAGGAGGCATGCGACGAACGGCCTCAAACATCTTCAGTCCAGATGCCGTTGTGCCTGGACGGTGAAACCGGAAACGCAGACTTGCCGCGAGCGGTCCGGTCGGCTCACTCAACACCACATGGTAGTTTTGCGTGTCGCAGGACAGCGTGTACCGGCTGCCCACCTTGACGGCGTCCATGGGTTCCGTGCCTTGCTGATCCTCATACACACTCCCGCGAAAACGCTGGATTCGCACCAAGGCCTCCTCATGCATCCACAGGCAGGTGCCAGCGGCACGAGACTGCACTCCAGGGGGCAAAAGATTGAGTACCAAGCCCTGCTGAGCGAGAAACTCGGCGATGGGGTTCCCTTCTGCGCCTGGAGCAGCATCGGGCGACGCTGAATCCTTGACCGAAATATACGAATCGCTGCGCAGGCTCATGGCAGGAAGAGGCGAAGGTTCAGAAGGCAATGAACCGCAGCAGCCCCACCACCAGGAAGGGAGTTGCGACAGGCCGGAATAGTGGCACTGAGGGAACAGTCATCACGCGACCAATAAATAGCTTGCATAGCGCCGGGGAGGTATCCGCAAGACTACCTATTCTCTGTTCTAAACCCTTCGCCCTCAATCTGATCAGCATTTAGCAAATCCCGTACCCTCCTAAGTGCCACGGCTCTACACCCTCGGGTAGAACCCATATCCGTGATCAGGAAGGATGCGAATTTCTGATTTGCCGGGAGGCTTGCAAGCAAGGGCAATTCCGCGCAGTGTGATCTTCCGTGTCCGCTTCCCGCAAAGCCCAGTTCAGCGTTGTTTTCCTCACCATCCTGCTCAGCACCATCGGTTTTGGGGTGTGCATCCCCGTGTTGCCGCTGTATGCAAAGACCTTTGGGGCGAGTGAGTTTCTCAATGGCCTGTTGACGGGGGTGTTCCCACTCATGGTCTTTCTGGCCTCCCCGCTGTGGGGCAAGCTTTCCGACCGGGTGGGACGGCGGCCGGTACTGATCTTTAGCGTGCTGGGGTCCGCAGCCGGTTACTTTCTGATGGGGTTTGCCCACACGATGGAGCTGCTGTTCCTGGCCCGGATTGTGGACGGGGCATCGGGAGGCAATGTCGCAGCGGCCCAAGCCTATATCGCCGACATCACGGCACCTGAGGAACGCTCACGGGCCATGGGAATGATCGGGGCTGCCTTTGGCCTGGGCTTCATCATTGGGCCAGCCATTGGCGGCATTGCGGCCCAGATCTCCCCTACTGCTCCTTTTTTCCTGGTGGGCGCGCTGTGCATCGTGAACGCCGTGCTTGTCTGGACATCGTTGCCAGAAAGCCTGCCCGTGGAGAGACGCACCCAGCAGGGCCAATCCCTGCCCCTCTCCGCACTGCCGCGCCACGCTGACGGGCCGGTGTACTTCACCGTGGCGGCCTCCTACCTGGTCTGCCTGACTGCCTTCTCCATCATGACAGCTGTCTTTTCTCTTTTCGCCCAAGAACGGTACGGGATGGATGAGCAGCATGTGGGATATGTCATGGCAGCCATTGGGGTCGTGGGTGTGGTCATGCAAGGCGGCGTGATCCGGAGACTCCTCCCGAAACACGGGGAAATCCCCCTCGCCCGGGCAGGTATGGCCATCCTGTTGGTGAGCTTCATCCTCCTGCCTGTCGAGGGCGGGCTCTATGGCTTGTATTTCGTGAGCTGTCTCATCGCCGTGGGCAACAGTCTGGTGCAGCCAACGCTTAACGGGCTGGCTTCACGATGTGTGACCAATGCCTGGCAAGGTCGCGCCATGGGCTTGCTGCAATCTTCTGCCAGCCTGGGCCGCACCATCGGCCCAGTGCTCGGCGGCTGGTTGCTGGGATTTGATCGCGGGACAGGGCACTACGGACGGACGCCGTTCTGGGTGGCGGCGGCTTTCATGGCAGTAACCATGGTGATCGCGGCGCGGCTGCGGGATCCGAAGTGTCCACAAGAAGCGCCCGAGGAAAGTCTCGGTTGAAGATTCATAGAACGTCACCGGCATTCGATGGGAAACCCGAATCCAGGACTTGGAACTTAGCGTCGCCTCAAGCTGTCTGATCAGGCTGCAACG
>JBGGMQ010000075.1:0-4446 GCA_041287975.1 Verrucomicrobium sp.
GCTCCGCTGTAGAGGAGCAGGTCCAGTGCACCGTCCGCTATGGCAGTGGAGCCTTGGTGAACTTCTACCATGGCTTCACCCAGCCCTCCCGGCTGGACCGGCAGGAGTTCCGTCTGCTGTTCGAGCATGGGGAACTCACGCTGGAGGAGTGGGTCCCCGTCCGGGCCCGCGTCCGTGCCGCCGTGGATGAAGCGCAAACGCGCACGCTCATGGAGCTGTTCCCAGGCTCCCGGCTCGATGTACTGAAAAGCTACGGCGGGCGTGACCGGGCCGCCCGAGGCAGGTTCAAGGACATCGACATCTACCAGCAGATCGACCTGCATCACGCGCTGGGCGATGACAAACAGCGCCGCTACTGCGAGCTTTTGCGGGCACTCTTTGATGATCAACTCGCCTGGCTCCGCGACCGCACCCATGTGCGCAAGATCACGGAGCGCAATGGCCGCGACTCTGTGGCCATGGCTGAGACGGCCACACGGCTGGCTGAGTCGGGAGCGTAGGCATTCAGCGACAGCTTCTACTTCTTCGCCTCTGGCAGAGGAAGCGCCTTCTCCACCGACTCCACCACCATCTTGCCCAGCATCTGGTAGGCCTCTGCCTTCCAGTGGAACTGGTCCCCACGGGCCAGTTCCAGCTTGCCCACAAGAACAGAGTAGAAATCATTCACGGGCACGTTGAGCTCCCCCATGACCTTGGCGGCCATGCGGTTGTGCTCAATGATGGTGGGGTTGATCTCAGGATCCAGCTCGGTGGGCTTGCCCTTTACCGTCACGGGAGTGCTGCTGGCCCAGATGATCTTCGCCTTGGGCAGCTTGGTCCGGATCACCTCAACAAACGCCTTCGTGAGGGGTTCAAAGGTGCCTTCCTTGATGCGGCCTTTCTGCCAGCCGTGCAGGCCCATGTTGAAATGCACCACGTCGTACGGTCCGCTGTCGAGCATCTCGCCCAGAATCTTGTTCAAGTTCTCCGACTGGGCGTGAGGGTGCATCCAGGCATCCACATACGCCTTGCCGTCCAGTGCATCGATCACCGGATTCATGTAGCCACCGAGGATGGAGTCCCCTATCAGCAGCACTCGTGGCCGGGTGGTGTCGGTGATGACGGCTTTGTTGAACTTCCAACTCTTGCCGTCTGCATGGAGACGCTTGTCCTTCTCCACGGGAGGAGGTGAGTCGGCAGCCTGCAGGCCAGTTAAGGCGAGGGCGCTCAGGGCCAGCAGGCCAAGAAAGTGACGGGTGGTGCAAGTGTGGAAGATCATGGAGGAACATTTACGCCATGACCCGTGAGAATCTTGTCAGCGACATCGAAAGCAAGTTTGGGCGCATCTGGTGCGCTGGCTCCATGGCGTGGCCCGTCACCTCAAGCGTAGGTTTCAGGAAACGTCGGTGCCCGCCTGCCGGTCCGCTGGCTGCTCATGAACGCTTCTGCGAAGTCCAGTGCCTCTTCGACCACCCGGTCCATGTCAAGATACCGGTAAGTGGCGAGTCGCCCCAGGAAGCTCACTTGATCGACGGCCTCGGCGAGCCCCCGGTACCGCCCCATCATTTCCTTGTCCCTTTGCAGTCGCTTGGGGTAGTAGGGGATGTCTGCCGGCCCGGTTTCATGACTGTATTCGCGGAAGGCCACGGTGCGATCATGCGTCTCCCAAGGCATGAAGTGCTTGTGCTCATGGACACGGGTATAGGGCACTTCCAGTCCTGGGTAGTTCATGATGGCACATCCCTGATGGTCTCCCATGCAGTCGATGCGCTCAAAGGTGACTGTCCGGTACGACAGGTGGCCCAAGGAGTGCTCAAAGAATGCATCGATGGGGCCGGTGTAGAAGACGTGCCGGTAGTGCTGTCGGGCAGCCAGCAGCTCCCCGGGGGGCATCTCACGTCTTAACTCCACCGAGATTCGGGGATGACTCAGCAGACTCTGGATGACACTCGTGTAACCTTCTTCCGGGATGCCTTGGTGCGTGGCATCATGATAGTTGTCATCATAATCGAAGCGCAGGGGTAGGCGCCGGAAGATGGACGAGGGCAGTTCGGATGGAGCGCACCCCCACTGCTTCAGCGTGTAGCCGAGGATGAAGGTCTGGTACAACTCCCGCCCCAGCAGGGAGAGGGCCACTTCCTCAAAATTTTGGGGAGGCCCATCGCCGTGGATGGCCAGGGATTGAAGATGGGCCCGGGCCTCAGCGGGGCTGAACACCTGGCCGAAGAATTGATTGATCGTCTGGAGGTTGATCGGCAGAGGGAAGACCCCTTGCGAGGTGCACGCCTTGATCCGGCTCACATAAGGCCGGAAGCGTCCATGACGATTTACATAGTCCCACACTCTCTGCGACCGTGTGTGAAACACGTGCGGTCCATAGCGGTGCAGCATGATGCCGGTGGATGGGTCCCGCTCCGTATGGCAGTTGCCAGCCAGATGGTCGCGGGCATCCACCACGTCGATCTCAAAATCGCCTGCCTCTGCCAGTTCCCTTGCGAGTACGGCACCGGAAAATCCCGCGCCTATGATGAGTAGTCGGTCCTGCATCAGCGGGGCATCATTTCAGGGGTCAGGGATTCTTTCACGGGCGGGTGCTCTATCCGCCGCTGGTTCTTTTTGTCAACGCACCACGCGGGGTGACAAATTTCCTGAAGCCAGTGTGGTTTTTCGTGAGCAGCTCCTTCCCCCGCTGTGGTCACGGCTTTCATCGAGGGCTGCGTTGGCCCGGTTGGCGTCGAAAGGTTTTTCTCGCTCGACGCACCACGGTCATGCCTTTCGACACCCGCCCGCAACTATGTTGAATGGAGCCGAAAAAACTTTTCAACCCCCTCCCCGAACCCTAATTCCCGGGTTCGAGGAACTCTCTCACTTTTTACTTCCTACTTTTCACTGTGCCCTTGTCACTCAATCACCACCTTCGATCCTGCCGTCACCATCTGCCGCACCACGGCCGCGTCCCAGTTGGCGAGGCGGATGCAGCCGTGGCTTCCCGACCGTCCGATGGTCTCCGGGGTGGAGGTGCCGTGGATGCCTACGCCAGGGCGGTTCAGGCCCATCCAGACGACACCCACGGAGCTGTTCGGCCCAGGCGGCAGGTTGTAGAAGTCCTCGGTGCGCTCGCCACGTTGTAGCACGCCTTGATCCCAGCGGTACCAGGGGAAGGTGGTAATACCCACGATCTTCCATTCACCTGCGGGGGCAGGATGTTCCGAAGATCCCGGCGTGATGGGGAAGGCTGCCAGCACCTGGCCACCCTCTTGTACTTCCAGCATGCGCTCGCGTAGGAACACCCGGATCGAGCGGCCTGCGAGGGCTGGATTCTGCACCCGTGCCGTGGCGGAGGTGGTGGGGATCTCCGTTACATAGAGTGGTCGCGCCACGTTCGGCACGGTCACGCTTTCACCTGCAGGTAGCGAGTCGACATTCTTGCCAGGATTCAGCTTTGCAACGAAGGCCTTCGAAGTGTGGAATCGCTCGGCGAGCAGTTCCGTCAGCGAGGTGTAGGGCTGGCTCTTTTGCAGGGCCACCTCTGCGGGGCTGCCGGCCTGGGAGCCCAGCTTGCTGCGATCCTCGGCAGAGATGGTATAGGTCGTGTAGGGCTCAATGGAACGCAGATTCGGAAAGGCGTCTGCGGCCAGGCCGTGGGCCGCATTGTAGCGGGCCAGCGCTTTCTTGGTGAACTCGCCCTCGCGCCCGTCCACGATCCCGGGGCCAAAGGATTGACTGTCCAGGAAGACTTGCAACTTCACCCCATCCGCTTCGCCCATGTCTGCGGGACGTGCGGTTGTGCCTCCTGCAGGCCCCGTGGCACAACTGGCCCCAATCAACATCCATGCCGTAGCCACGGTGGCCGCCAACAGGGGTTGGATGAAGCGTCGGTTGCGACGTGCGGAAGAGGGTGGTGTGGGGGTAAGCATCGTTGTGAGGGAGGGTTTTTTTGGGGGGGAAACACAAAGGCAGCCCCGAAGGGCCGCCATAGAGGCTACGCCTGTGGCGGGGCTTCTGGCCGCGGTTCTTCAGGGAGACTCTTGGCGATCCCACCTTGCTTCGGCAGCACGGTCACGGTCTTCAACGCCAGGCCCAGCAGACGGGGATCGTGGTCATTTCCTTGAACGGGCGGGCAGAAGATCACGAGGATGTCATCCGTCTCGCCGGGCACAGGTCGACGCCGGGTCTGGCCATCTTTGGGCCCGAACACCCAGCGTCCGGCTTGAGACGACTCTTTTCTAAAGCTGAGCAAAGTGCGATTCCACCAGACCCGCAACCCGCGCCCTTTCAGCGGTCTTGCTTCCAGGAGCTCAAGGATGACCTCCTGTGGCACCTCCTCCTGGGGGGCAAAGCGCAGGAGGGTGATGGGCCCGGTCCAGCGAAAATCCACCTCCTGGTGCTGCTCCAGAGCGTGGCATCCTGCCAAACAGGCAGGATCCAGTGTGCTGATGGCATGAGCGCGTCCTGTTTCCAGACGGC
>JBGGMQ010000076.1:0-11095 GCA_041287975.1 Verrucomicrobium sp.
CCCCAGCGGCCTCATCAAAGTACACCGAGCCGTACACATACACCCGGCTGCCTTCCCAAGGCAGCTTGGGCTCCAGTACTGGCGCGGGGCGTGTCTTGGCCTCATGCACGGTGCGGATCACTCCTGAGCTGGCGGCAATCCCACTGTCATCGACAAAGAGCAGCGGCAGCGTGTCCAGATTTATGACCCGCGCTGCACTCACTGCAGGGCGAGTCTGCGCCAAGCTCATCCCGGGAGCGAACCCAATCGAAAAAAGAAAGCTGATCCAACGAAGCTTCATGAGAGGAAGGGTGAAGGCTGACCCATGGTCAACGCAGCCAGCGGACCTGAAATACCAACTCTGTGAACCGCTATGCTCTCTGTGGTAAAAATAATCTCGCAGAGCCCAGACTCCCGCATCACGCCGACTCCGGCAGGAACGTCGGAAACGCCAGCCCCTTTGTTTGCGGCACCGCCCCCAGCACCTGCGCCGTGTGCAGCTCCACATTTCGCCCGCCCCACCGGTACAGCGTCCGCACCAGCTCCCCCGCCAGGCAGGGGGCTAGCAGTACGGTGGCATCCCCGCGTTGAGCATCCAGCGCCGCCCAGAGAAGGGCGGCAGCCGTTGTCTCATCGCGAGCGACACCAGGGCCCGTCATGCGGAAGGCGGGGTGCACGCTGTAGACCATGAAGCCATCCAGTTCGCCTGTGGTCTCATTCTCCAGCACCAGGCATTTCCATGAACCGACCTCGTTCTTCAGGAAGAAGTGCATGTCCGCTTCCCGCCGGATGCCCTGCAGGGCCCGCTCCAGGTCCGCTATGCGGACGGCATCTGCCGCGGTTGCGGGACGCACCCGGTCCGCGTGTTTGGGTGGGGGACCGGGCAGACCGCCAGCAGGCACGTTAAACAGCACATCCTGATACAGTGTGTGCGGCACGAACCCCATTTTCGTGTAGAGGGAGAACGAGTCCAGATTCAGTGCGCTGGACACCAGGCGTAGCGGCAGCCCCTGGGCTGCCGCCAGATCCACCGCCTGCTTCATCATTAACCTGGCCACCCCACGTCCTGCGGCAGCAGGCGACGTGGCCACAATCCCGACTGACACGTGAGTCTCCCGGGGATGGAGGAAACAAACTCCGAGCAGCGCCCCGGAGCTCTCATCCCGCACGGACACCGAATGCCCTGAATCCAACGCCTCATACACCTGCGGGAAGAGCAGAAACGGCTCAGGGCTTTCCCCAAACCGCGCCCCCTGGCCCAGCCGGGTTTCATACCAGTGAACGAGTGACTGGTGCAGCAGGGTTGCTACCTCATCGTGATCTGCAAAGGTGACAGTTCCAAGCAACATGGTGAAGAGGCGGCAGATGGAAGGATCCGAAGGAGAACCTCAGGACTGGGAGTCGTTTTTTATCATCTCTGCCAGGATCAGTTTGAAGTGATTCGCCTTGTTCTGGATCTCGGCATCTTCAGCAGCAGTGGCGGCCTCTTTCGCCTCCTTTGTCAGGTCCTTGACAAAATCCTCTCCTGACCTCACCTGGAGCAGGTCCGTGCCTTTGTATTCAAAGACATAGGTGCGCACCAACTTTCTCCCGGAGCGAGTCTTTCCCTCAATCGAGGCTACGAGACATTGATTTCCTTTGACTGTGAGAACCTCGCTGCAGCGGCTGATGCTGGCGGTGCGATCAGTGAGGTTGTCCTTGATCCACAGTTGGATCAGCTTCTGGCCAGCCGTGAGTTCTGGGTTGGCATCCGCCGCTGGGGCATCTTGCACAATGATCTCCTGCTTCACATTGGCTCCGGGATGGTCCTTGTGCCAACTGTACAGCCAGAATCCGCCGCCAGCCAGCAGGAGCCCGACAACGACCTGACCGATGATCACAACAATTTTCATGCTACGAATTGAATGAGAGATGACGGTGACAGAGGAGGTGCGATGTCCCGGAAGGGCGTCTGCCCTTCGAGGTCGCGTGCCAACGATCTACGTCGTTCATCTAGAAAACCCTGCAACAAAATGTTGCAGCAGCCTTCAGGGCCGGATTTTGTCCACAAATTGTGGCCGCCAGGGCGGTGGAGGGCCAAGTTTTAAGCGGTGGTGGCCATGTTAATAGAGCTATTCAGCCTCATCAAAACGGTGGTACTGGAGAAGCTTCGGTCGACTCACCTCAAATGTCGTACTAGATGGCACTGCCCGATGCCATACGATCACAACAGCGACTTTGACTGGACCGCCTATCAGCCACCGACAGAGCCCTCACCTTCCGGAATCTATCCTCTTAACGATTTTGGTCAGAAACTGCTCGCAAAGATACTGCCCTTTGAATCGGAGTCAGCTTTCGGGTGGTTGCGTCGTCTGGAGTCCCATGTACCACAGATCGGCTATGGCCCACCGTTGGGGAAGGAGTTCCGTGAGAGACTGCAGATGGGGTTTGAAGGTCGTCTGCCCGCCATGCTCCTGGAACTGTGGCGCTATGCCCCCGGGCTGGAACTTCGCCAGTATCCCATCCTCTTCGATCCCGTCCGACTGGCCAGTGAGAACCGCTACTATGCGGACATCGTGCCAGAGATCATGACCTCCCGCGTCTTCATCGCTGGAGCGGATGGTTTCAGCGCCGCCGTCGCCTTGGGGGGCGAAGATCCAGATCTGCGCGCTCACGAGTGGAGTCACGAAGAAGGCTTCACCGGGCGCACCGCCACCACGCTCATGCACTACCTGGCCGAACGCACCGCATGGTATGCCACTACTTTCCAGCCCTTCTGCTTTCAGCATGGGTATGTGAAAATCTCGTAGTCCGGCCAGGCCAGCTTCGCGGGAGATGCTGTAGGAGGTGGACAGACTCCAGTTATGGAGCTGACGCTGGCGCGAGCTTCTCACTAGATGGAGGCCAAGCCTGGGAGCACCTGATACTAAAGGATGCCCAGGCCGCTCAGAAAGTTGAAGCTCTTGAAAGCCGTCGGTATCACAAGACTGTTCTCTCAACAGCATTCTGGTGCATTGGTCGGGCTGGCGGGATTCGAACCCACGACCTCTTCGTCCCGAACGAAGCGCGCTACCAGACTGCGCTACAGCCCGTCCTCTTTTTGAACGACGGAAAGAAATTACCGGGAGCCCACGATGCCGCGTTCGCCGGGCTGTGCAAGAGAAATTTCTGGCTGGCGAAGGTGCTCCAAACACGGAAATCTCACAGGGAGCCCGGTCGTCAGGACACAAAAAAACGGCAGGAAGAGCGAGTCTTCCTGCCGTCGGATGTTGGGACTGAAATTGCTTCGAAAATGGCGGTCAGCGCAGCTTACTGCCAGGACTTCAAGTCGTCGGTTTTGGTGCTGGTGCCTGATCCAAGTTCGAGTTTCTTGTCGGCACCGCTCGAATAGATGATAATGCCGTTGGAAATGGTTTGGGCAGGATCAAAGGGATCTTCGAGGGCACCCGTTGCCTCGTAGTCGATCTTGATGGTATAGCCTTCACCCCAGGGATCGAAGAGGTAGCCATCTGTGGAATCATACCCGTTTGTCTTGCTCTTGGCCGTGGGCGGATCGTAGAACTTGATCTTCCGTGGGTTGTTTGCCACCTGTGAGTCTTTTGCCATCAGCGTGTCCAGGAGATCTTTGCCGGTAGCGTCATTGGTCAAATATTCTGTGCCGTTGTCGGCCCCCTGCGCCATGGGATAACGGTTGTACTCTGTCTGGTAGCCCTTGATGGCGATCTCCAGACCCTTCATGGCGGCCTTTGCCTGAAGTTCACGCGCTTTCCTCAGCACGACGTTGCCGGTGGGAATGGCGATCGTGGCAAGAATGGCGATGATGCCAATCACGACGAGCAATTCAATCAGGGTGAATCCGTGCTTCAGTCGCAGGATGGGTGTGGGTGTCTTCATGGATGATTGCTTGGGGCTTGGGGGTCTGTTCAGTCAGCTCTATAAATATCCGGAGCGGGTTGTGGTGTCGGTACTCAGGGGACGCCTCACGACGCACTCCGTTGATTTCCATCACCAGAATACCGGAAATTTGCGAAAATCGTCAATACAGGATTTTTTGGAGATGGCACAGATTTTTTGAACGTTGCCCTCGGCGGCGAGTGTTGCAGATCTCGACGGCCGGTAGGTGGAATACGATGTTTGCGTCTGCGAAGCCAGAGCAGCTCTTGCACTGCCGGGCTCCAGCCCGATGCCTGTGGTCGAGAAGGTGTCAAAAAATACCGGTTTGCCACGGTGGGATTGTGATCCTTTCCCGCGTTGGATTTTACACTATAAAACCAACGGATTTGCCCCGAAGAGCGCCCTCGCAACTAACGTGCAAAGAGTATTGACAGGGCCAGACAACCAAATACTCTTGCGAAATTATTTCAATTTGGCTAGACGCATCGAACCAAACATAACACACACGACACACAGTCCAATAAGAGACTGAATCAGCTATGGCAAAAAAAGCAACCAAAGGCGGCGCGGAGAAAACAAAATACGTTTACTTCTTCGGAGCAGGTAAAGCAGACGGCAACGGCTCTATGAAGGCGCTGCTGGGCGGTAAAGGGGCCAACCTCGCGGAAATGAGCCGCATCGGTCTTCCAGTACCTCCCGGGTACACGATCTCGACAGAGGTCTGCACCTACTACTACGACAACAAGAAGACCTATCCTGCCACTCTGCAGAAGCAGATGGAAGCCGGCGTGACCGGGATGGAAAAGATCATGGGCTACAAGTTTGGCGACACCAAGAAGATGCCGCTGCTCCTTGCAGTGCGCTCTGGTGCCCGCGACTCGATGCCAGGCATGATGGACACGATCCTCAACCTGGGTCTCAACGACCAGACGGTTCAGGCACTTGTCAGCGCCACGAACAACGAGCGTTTCGCTTGGGACTGCTACCGCCGTTTCATCCAGATGTACGGCGATGTGGTGATGGGCGTGCAGAAGCTCCCTCATGAAGACGAAGATCCGTTTGAGGCTGTCATCCACAAGCTCAAGCACGACAACCACGAAGATGACGTGGACGACGCCCACCTGACCGTGGACGACTACAAAGAACTCGTCGCTCTCTTCAAGAAGCTCGTCAAAGACCGCACGGGCAAAGACTTCCCGACCAATCCCTGGGACCAGCTTAACGGCGCCGTGGGCGCAGTGTTCGGCTCCTGGAACAACGACCGCGCGATCGTTTATCGCCGCAAGTACAACATTCCGCACGAGTGGGGCACAGCCGTCAACGTGCAGGCCATGGTGTTCGGTAACACGGGTGACAACTCCGGTTCCGGCGTTGCCTTCACACTTGACCCCGCCACCGGTGAGAAAGTGTTCTACGGTGAATTCCTCATCAACGCCCAGGGTGAAGACGTCGTCGCCGGCGTGCGCACTCCTAGCCCCGTAGCCGAGCTGAACGCAGTGATGCCGAAGCCCTACAAAGAGCTCGATCGCATCCGCCACGTCCTCGAAGCCCACTTCAAAGACGTCCAGGACTTCGAGTTCACGATCCAAGAGGGCAAGGTGTTCATGCTCCAGACCCGTAACGGCAAGCGTACCGGCGTCGCCGCAGTCCGCTTCGCTGTGGAGATGGAGAAGGAAAAACTCATCGACTGGAAGACTGCCATCAAGCGCGTTCCTGCCGACCAGCTTGAGCAGGTGCTTGCTCCTATCTTTGAATCCAAGGCTGTGAAAGCAGCCAAGGTGATTGCTTCCGGCCTCAACGCCGGTCCTGGCGCTGCGAGTGGCAAGATCTACTTCAACTCTGACCGCGCAGAAGCCGCTGGCGAAAGAGGCGAACGTGTTCTCCTCGTTCGTAACGAGACTTCCCCGGAAGACATCCGCGGCATGCTGGCCTCCGAAGGCATCCTCACCCTCAAGGGTGGTGTGTCCTCCCACGCCGCACTCGTGGCCCGTCAGATGGGCAAGGTGTGCGTGTGCGGTGCGTCTGACAAGACCCCGGGCATGAGCATCGACTACGAAGCACGCACCTTCACGGTGGGTGGCAAGACCTACAAGGAAGGCGACTCGCTCTCCATCGACGGTTCCAACGGCTTCGTGTACGAAGGCAACCTGCCGACCGCTCCTTCCGAGATCACGCAGGCTCTCGTGGACGGCAGCAAGGAAGCCCTTGCAGGCCGCAACTACCAGAACTTCAGCAAGCTGATGACCTGGTGTTCCAAGGTGTCCCGCCTCGCCGTGCGCACCAATGCAGACAGCCCTGACCAGGTGGCCAACGCCCTTGCGTTTGGCGCCGTGGGCATCGGCCTCTGCCGTACGGAACACATGTTCTTCGAAGGGGACCGCATCTACGCCGTTCGCGAGATGATCATGGCCACCGACGAAGCAGGTCGCAAGAAGGCCCTCGCCAAGCTGCTTCCTTATCAGCGCGAAGACTTCACCGGCATCTTCAAGGCCCTCAAGGGTCTGCCGGCCACCATCCGCCTCCTTGACCCGCCGCTCCATGAGTTCCTTCCGAAGGAAGATCAGGAGAACGAGATGAAGGACACGATGAAGAAGACAGGCATGAGCCGTGAGTTCATCGTTCAGCGCATCCATCAGCTTCACGAGTTCAACCCGATGCTGGGTCACCGCGGCTGCCGTCTTGGCATCGCGTACCCCGAGATCACGGAAATGCAGGCCCGCGCCATCTTTGAGGCCGCTGCAGACTCGATCAAGGCTGGCATCAAGGTGAAGCCGGAAGTGATGATCCCCCTCGTGGGCTTCAAAAAGGAACTCGACTTGCAGGTTGAAATCGTGCATCGTGTCGCCAAGGAAGTGATTTCCGAGCGCAAGGTGAAGATTGACTACCAGGTCGGCACCATGATCGAAGTTCCTCGCGGTGCCATCACGGCCGACGAGATCGCTGAGACCGCTGAATTCTTCAGCTTCGGCACGAACGACCTCACCCAGACCGCGCTCGGCATCAGCCGTGACGACATGGGCGCGTTCCTGACGCCTTATCAAGAGAACGAAGTCTTCAAGCAGAACCCCTTTGCCACACTGGATCAAGTGGGCGTGGGTGAGCTCATGAAGATCGCTGTGGCCAAGGGCAGCGCAACGCGCCCTGGCATCAAGCTCGGCATCTGTGGCGAGCATGGTGGCGACCCAGAAAGCGTCAAGTTCTGTCACCGTATTGGTTTGAGTTATGTGAGCTGCAGCCCGTTCCGCGTGGCCATCGCCCGCCTTGCCGCAGCCCAGGCAGCATTGGAGGAAGAAGCGCAGCAGGATGGCTCCAAAGTTGCTCCGCAAAAAGCTGTCCGTGGTAAAACAAGTGCCAAGCCCGCCGTGACGGCGCGCGCAGGCAAGGTTGCCACGGCGAAGACAAAAACAGCAACCAGCAACCTAGTAACGAGGAACAAACCTATGGCCAAGAAAGCTGCCAAAAAAGCCGCCAAGAAGGCTGCACCTGCTCCTGCCAAGAAAGCCGCCAAAAAGGCTGCGAAGAAGAAGTAATCTAGCAGCAGGTGTCTAACGCCTGAAAGTCGCAGACGAACGAGAACATTCGTCAGTTGCAAAGCCCTGTGGAGTTTGACTCCGCGGGGCTTTGTCGTTCTGCGAGGAGGAGGTGCAAGACTTCGATCGGCTGGGGCGAAGTGAGAGTTTTGTTTATCAACCGTTCAGTTCATCAAACTCCCGCATAAAGATGAATGCTACGGGCACGAGAATCACTGCTCCCTTCAGTGTGTCTGCCATGCTGCCCAAATCCTGTGTCTCCCATACGGAGGCTATCATCAACAGCCCCGTCAAGAGAGCTCCTCCAAACCAGAACACACAGGTCCGTGAAATAGGGATGCCCTGTACCGCCATCGTTCTTGATGATGAGGGCTCACCAGCATCCGAATGCAATACCTGGAAATACACTTTCGCTGCCGCCGCAACAATGATCAGCGAAGCGATGTTGATTTCCCAGCGGTGCCCGAAGCTCCCCAATGCGAAATTGTACAGGCCGTGGGCTACGGAAACACCGGCGAATGCCACCAGAAACTCCACTGCGCGATGAAACCGGGAGCGGAACAGCTGGTACAAATAGTACCCTGCGATGCCTGTGAGGGAGATGTGAATGAAATTCGCCGTTACCAGCCGTTCCAGAGCCACTTTCATCCCGAGGCCGAGGAAATAGTGCAGGTTCTCATTCAGGGCGAACCCGAGGCCCACTGCCCCGGCGGTAAGCGCTGCTTTGCGCGCGGACTTCACATGGAGCAGCACAGGCAGGAAGAAGGAAAACATGATCAGCTTGCATGCCTCCTCCGGCACCCCGACGTACATGATCCAGCGGATCATCTGCTGGGTGGGGTTCTCCTCCATCTCGGGATGTTGCGGATAGTCCAGTGTGATCTGGAACCAATGCAGTAGCAGCACGCTCACCAGGCCGAGTGCCACGGGTATGAGATATCTCAACCAGCGCCAGCGCTCCCGGCTGGCGGTGTGAACCAGGATCACGTACCACACGGCGGCCGTCAGCAGCGCGATCGGCAGCGCCACATGGTGCTGCCATCGCTCTGTCTGGATTCCGTAGATGGCGTGCAGTACCAGCCGTTTGTCATCCAGCAGTCGCGAAATCCGGATCAAACTGGTAGGATGCAGGCCAACGAGATTGCGATCGTCCTGCATAAGGTGCCTCAGCGCCACCAGGTTGTTTTCGATCATGGCAAGGTCTAGCGCCATCTTGCGGGCATGGGCTCCATCGGCCATGTCCGCGTCCATCAAGTAGGAAGTCAGAGCCTGCTCTGGCTTGTCTTCCATCAGGAGCAAGTCTCCCAGAAACTCCCCTGCAAAACGCACCGGCGGGTCACTCTTTGTGGCCTGCTCCAGAGCCTCCCGCCAGCTTTGGAATTCCGCATCTTTCGGTGCGAACCGGCACCTCACATAGTTCACAAAAACATCGTACACGGGCCCTGCGGAGGCATGTTTCCGGATCACTGGCTCCAGGGCTTCATTGCCCAGCATGAGTAATTCAGCGTTAAATGCAGGGCGCTGATTCTCATCCGCCTCGCTCCAGGGCCCCACCATGCTGCGCACCCATTCTGCCAGTCGCTCTGGATTCTGTGTTGGGCTCTGTTGGAGTCGGCGAAACTCCTCCACCACTTGGTCATCCTCTGCTTTTCGCTCCGCATTTGCCCGCGCGAGCGCCTGCCGTTTGATGATCGCTTGATGCAGCGAATCCGCGACGGCCGCCAGCAGAGCGCATACCACCAAAATCGCAGCTACACCCTTGATCAAAAAGGTCCGGTCGCGCGTCAGGGAGAAAGCTCGGGCTCTCCAAGGGCGGGGGGAGCGGGAGGGTGCGGGTACGGGCATACCGCTACTGAAGCCCGGCTTCGCTTGATGCGCAATGTCACCTGTGCAGTCAAAAGAGGTAGTCGGGAGGGCTGCGACGATCAGTACCAGGCACCCAGGATGAAGTCTGAGATGCGACGAATGTCGCTGATCGCCACGCCTTTGTCAGTGGCACCTTCCTCTTCGCTGAAATCCAGACGGTGGGCAATGCGGCCACCCTTCCAGGCCTTTACGGCCGGATTGTAAGGCCCCACCTGACGCGGATTACTCCAGGTATGGATCGCCAGCGTCCTGTCCAGCAATGCGGCGGCGATGTGCATGGGACCGCTGTCCACGCTCACACAGGCATGCGCATTGCGAATGAGCCAGAGCATTTCCTCCAGACTCGTTTTGTTCAGCAGGGACCTGACGTGGTTCCCCTGTATCGTGGGCGGTGCCTCATGTTTGCCGGCCAGCACCACGCGGTGGGGGGCCAGACAGTCGCAAAGCGCCTGGATGGCCTCCGTGGTCAGGGACTTGCCCGTGCCGCGGGAGTAGGGGTGGAGCAGGAGATACTTTCCAGGCTCTGGAGCCTCGGCTGGGGCGGCACCTTGGGGCAGGGGGAACTCAATCTCGTCCGTGGGGGTCGGCACCCCCAGTTCTTTGACCAGCGTCAGGTAGCGGTCCACGGCGTGTGCCTTTGGATCCACCTCGACGACATGTTTGTAGAAGAAGGTTGCGCCTTCACGCGCATCGGAAAGGCCCACCACGGGTTTGACTCCGCGAACTTGGCAGATGAGCGCGCTACGCAGCAGGCCTTGGAAGTCCAGCGCGATTTCAGGCTGCTCCCGGCTGCTGGTGTGCAATCCGCGAGCCCAGCCGAAAAGACCGGGGAAGGTGCTCAGCTTGCGGAACTGGCTGCGCGGAAAGGGGATGATCTCTGAGATGTCCGGATTGCCCTCCAGCAGCGGCATCCACTCAGGATTGCAGACCCAGCGCAGGCGTAGGTCTGGGTGTGCTTTTTTAATGAACCGTGCCGTCGGCAGGGTGTGCACGATGTCGCCCAGCGAGCTGGGTTTGACGAGAAACACGGACTTGAAGTTGGCCAGGTCCGGCAGTGGCTCATCCATCATCTTCCAAGGGCGAGACGTTCTGCCAGTATGGGGGGGAGGCCTGCGTCGCAGATCTTCTGCTGAGCGGTCCGCAAATCGTACTCGAGGCGGCGAATGTTCACCGTCTGTTTTTCGACATCATACACGGCGTAGGAAGAGCGCCAGTCGCCGTCACGGGGCTGGCCCACTGATCCGACATTGATGAAATACTTTACCCCACGACGCAGGGTCGTGTCTGTCTCCCGCAGGCAACGCACAGTGTCATCCTTTTCATAGATGCGGGGGGCATGAGTGTGCCCATAGAAGCATAGCTGCGTGAACTGGTAGCTGAAGCTCGCCATCGCATCGAAGCGGTTGGTCACATAGGCCCAGCTTCCAGGGGAGTCCAAGGTGGCATGAACGATCGTGAAATCACGCACCTGCCGCACCAGTTTCAGCTCCCTGAGCCATTGCTTCTGGTCAAGAGTCAGTTTCTGCCGTGTCCAGAGCAACGCGCTCTCCGCCAAGGGGTTCAGCTCGTCCAGCGTCCGGTCTTGCGTTGCCTCCTCGTCATGATTGCCTTTCACCACAGGGCAGTTGAGCGCCTTGACATACTCCAGGCACTCAGCGGGGTTGGCATTGTATCCCACCACGTCGCCGACGCAGACGTAGTGGGTGCACTCCTGCTCCTGGGCGTCACCCATCACCGCAGTGAGGGCTTCCCAGTTGGCATGGATATCTCCGAAAATGGCGTAGCGCATGAAAGAAAGCGAAGCCTAAACGTGGCGCGGACGGGAGTCAGGTCAAGCGTTCGTAGCA
>JBGGMQ010000077.1:0-3514 GCA_041287975.1 Verrucomicrobium sp.
CCTGATCGGGGCGGTGGCTGACCGGTCCAACATGAACCTGGGGTTTGTGCTGGTCTCCGGGGCGATGCTGATCGCGGCGGTGCTTTGGTTTATTGGAATGCGGTGGCTGCCACAGGATGTGGAGCGAGCGGCGGCTCAGGATGCAGAGGCAGCGGGCCGGTAAGGGGTAAGCGCCGGGACATGTATGTGGCCAGAAGGTAACGCGGACCTTGAGGCCTACCGCTCCGCGGTAGAATGCATCTCCCCGACCACCATGGGTAAGGTTCGCAAAGCTCACCTGACCCATGGCTATTCATGGCGAATCCTCCGGGTTCAACGCCGCCACAATGGGCGTGCGCTGCTCTATTCGCTTTTGGGTGGGTCAGTTTGCCAAGCTCAACGGACCCCAGGACTATTCATGGCGAACCCGTCGGGTTCAACGCCACCACAATGGGCATGCGCTGCTCTATTCGACTTTGAGGATGCCGTTCATAGCCATCCAGTGGCCCGGGAAGGTGCAGAGGTAAGGGTAATCTCCTTTGCCCTTCGGGGCGGTGAAGTGAATGGTGAACTTCTGTCCGGGCTGGACCATGTCGGTGTAGGCGAGAACCTCAGGAGACTCGGGCACATAGTGACGGGCGAGGGCGCCGGGGTCGGTGATCATCTTGTTGGCGAGATCGCCCATGCGTGGCAGGGTGCCGGGCTTCACCAGCAGAAAGTTGTGAGGCACGGCATCGGGATTGTGAAACTCCAGCGTCAGCCTTTCACCCGCACGGGCCGTGAGCTGTTTCTGCGCAAATTGCAGCCCCAGTGCCGCTTCGAGCTTGATGATCCTGCCCTGTTCGCCCTGAGTCCACGGATTGATTGTGGCGGGGGCAGAAGCAACTGGCTGGGCCTGTGGAGGTGCGGCCTTGACCTTGGCGATGAGGGGCCGGGGCGAAGGGAAATCTGTGAAAGGCTGACCGAGTTGATGGATGGTGCCGTACAGATCCTGATGCCGACCGCTGCCGATAGCGACATGCAGATGGATCTGACTGACGGGAGTGATGACGGGAATCTCAAGGAAGAGTTTCTTTCCTCCATCCAAAACCTGCGCCGAGGTGACTTCAAGCGCATCATGCCCGGGAGTCTGAGGATGCTTGACGGACCACTCTTGAGATCCGTAGGCGCTGGAGGTGACATAATTCCACACCTGCACGAAGTGCTGTTTGATATCCCTGGCTGAGGCGGCGTCCACGGGCTGGCTGAAACTCAACAGCACGCCGTTCTGCCGGACTTCCCAAGTGACAGGAAGGGGCTCATCACGCCCCGTGAAGCGAAGGCGCTGGAGTGAACCATCCTGCGTGCCATAGCATCCCCACCCGTACATGCCGCTGACATAGAGCTGACCATCGCCAGGATGGAACCGCCCCCGCTGAGCCCCTGAAAGGAACTCCGCAGGCAGTTCCCATGCGGCTCCCTGAGGCTGGCCAGAGTTGGCGTCACGAACCACGACGAAGCCCGAACATGCTCCGCAGGAAAAGCTGAGCAGGGTGCCGCGTGGCACACCCCAGGCGTCGCTCTCCACATAACACTGGCCACCGGAGGAGTTGTCCACCCCGCGTGGCAAATAGATGAGGGGCGGTTCAATCGAACGCCCCTTCTTTGGCCCGCCGAGGCCGTAGAAGCCGCCGGGTTTCACCTCGCAGATCATGGAGGCGGGAGTCCAGTCCCCTTCCTGACAGGAGGTGGTCATCAAACCACTGGCAGACAGTCCCAGACCGTTGGGGTTCCTGAATCCCGTGGCGATCACCTCCACGGCCTCACCAGGGCGGACGCGGCACACGCCCTGATTCCCCGACGCAAAATAGAAGCGCCCTTCCTGGTCACGCTGCAGGCCGCAGATGTAGTCATGGCCGGATGGTGAAGTCTGCTGCGCGTTGGTGAGGCACTCGTAGAAGTCGGCCTCGTCGTCGCCATTGAGATCATTCAGCCGGGTGATTTGGTCACGACCCAGTACGCAGATCTTCCCCTCGACCACGAGCAACCCCAAGGGTTGATGGAGTCCGGTGGCAAAACGCTTCCAGCGCAGCTTTTCAATCCTGTCATTGACTCCGCGAACCAGCCAGACCTCACCAGTCATGGTACAGAGAGCGATGGACCCGTCTGGAAGGAAATCATGATCACTGATGAAAAAGAGCGTCCCGTAGGGGTTGTCATGAGGCACGGCGAGAGTGTCCAGCGCATAGGGCTTGCCAGATCCAAGTTCGCCATGGGTCTCCAGGACTTGCGCCCACTGGGTCGGCCCGCCTTTCAGGACGTCCTTCCAGGGATGCTCCGTTGCCGGAGCGGTGAGCCGGACAGGCTTGCCCTCTTTCACGTCCATGGCGTCCAGCATCTCCACGCCGTTTTGGGAATAGGCGAAGACGGTGCGCTGGCCGTGACGGTAGAAACCCCGATAGACCACCGGAGATGCCGGTACCGAGGGTGGGGACTTCAGCACCGTAGGACCACCCGGCTTGGGGCCATCCATGAAGCCATGCCGCACCTCGGAGAGTTTCAGGAAACTGTCTTTCCACACCAAGGGGAAGGAGGCTGTTTGAGGGTCGAAACAGGCAGCCATTTCGCCCTGGGCACCGATGCGTACCGCCACGGCCTTGGGGATGACCATGCCATCGCCTTTGAGCACGCCACAGAACACGTTGCCGGGGTCGGCCGCACGCCAGCGGGCATCCCGCCACGTGACATCACTTTGATTCCCCCAATGCCCTTGGGAGCCACCGTCCAGGCCCGGATAGGGTGGCAGGAGGAGACCTTCTGCGGGGCGCCCTTTGAATTGCAGAGCCTGCTTGGGGTAGTAGTCGTAAATGCGCTCGCGATTGACGAAGGCTTTGTGATGTGGCCAGCGGGCCGGATCCAAAGGGGCCAGCACGTATGAAAAAGGCTCGGGTTCGAGGGTGGAACTGGAGGCCTCCTTGCGCAGAGCAGCGAGATCTTCAAAACCCCAAAGGCCGAGCGTGGCGTCGGTGGCGGTGAGCGGCTCGCCCCGGCCCACGGGATTGGAATTGCCTCTCGCGATCCGCACCTCATCAATGAGGCCATCACAAGCGAAGCCCTTTTCCACCAGTCTGCCAAAAGCGATGCCCTGGGAGGGATGACCTGCAGGTTTCGCCCCACTGGTGGGGCGGTCCAGCACTTGCTTGTTATCCACTTTCAAGCGAACCCGGTCGGCTTCAATGACGGCACTGAGGCGGTGCCACTGGCCATCACAGATGTTCTCGGTGGACTTGAACTCTCCGCCCCGTCCCGGCAGGTAAAGGCTGAAAACGCCGCTGCCTGCGTAGGAGTAGAGCTCCCAGTGGAAAGGTGAGGACTTGTACTCGCAGGCGATGAGGATGTTGAAGCCCCTGGCGCTGTCCAGCTTCGCCAGACACTCGACGGTGATGGGCAGTTCATGATACGCGTCCTTGCCCGGCAGCACGAGTCCACCACGGAGAGCCTTGCCCAAGGCTTCGCTGCGGGATGGCACAAGCTCCGCCCCCTGAGTTTGTGCGGG
>JBGGMQ010000078.1:0-2814 GCA_041287975.1 Verrucomicrobium sp.
CTTGGTGAAGAAGAAGCCCGTGGTGCTGGTGGTCGACGATTCCTTCACCGCTCGTACGCTCCAGAAGTCGATCCTTGAGGCAGCGGGCTATGCGGTGCGTGTGGCAGTGAATGGCAAGGCTGCGCTCGACCTATTGCGCTCGGACAGGATCGACGCCGTGGTGTCAGACATTCAGATGCCGGAGATGGATGGCTTCCAGCTGCTCTCTGCCATGAAGAATCAGGCCACTCTATCAGAGTTGCCCGTGGTCCTGGTCACCTCCCTCAGCAGCAAGGAGGATCAGGAGCGTGGTCTCGCCCTGGGTGCCGATGCCTACATCGTGAAAGAGCGGTTTGACCACCGTGAGTTGTTGGAAACCATCCGCCAGTTGGTATGACGCTGACATGAAACCTGAGCCCCGTTTGCATGCGAAACGGCGGCCATAGCAAAAAGGGAAACCAAGAGAAATGAAACAAACTTCCGTGATGATCGTGGAGGACTCGCCGGTGATCAGCATCTTCCTCGAGCACATCATCAACAGCGATCCCCGGCTGCGAGTCGTGGCATCTGTGCGCAGCGGGGAGGATGCCCTGAAGGTCCTGCCAGACGTCCTGCCGGATGTCATCTCCCTGGATATCCGCCTTCCCGGCATGAATGGACTCGAGGCCACCCGCCGCATCATGGCGGAGCATCCCACCCCCATCGTCGTCGTTTCCTCGAATGTGGAGGACGATGAGTTGAAGATCTCCATGAACGCCCTGCGCACCGGCGCATTGGCCGTCGTGCAGAAGCCCGTGGGTCTGACGCATGCAGACTATGAGGACCTTGCCGCAAACCTTTGTACCCGGCTCTTCATCATGAGCCAGGTGCGGGTGATCCGGCAACGCTACCGGCCGCAGGTCACCGTTCCAGATGGCTCCCGCCCAATCATTGAGCCCGGCGGCTATCTTCAATCAGAACCCCGTATTCTGGGCATCGTGGCCTCCACCGGTGGCCCCAGTGCCTTGGTTCGTGTTCTGGGGGATCTCGCTCCTCAGTTGAACGTGCCCGTCGTGGTGGTGCAGCACATTACCCCAGGGTTCGTGCGCGGCTTTGTGAGCTGGCTGGATGACGTGCTGCCTTCATTAAAAGTGGAAGAGGCCCGGCACCACACCGTGATGGAGGCGGGCCACGTGTATGTCGCTCCCGCAGATTCGCACACCGTGTGTATCGAGGGGAACCTTCTTGCCTTGCAGGACTCCCCGCCATTCTGCGCGCAGAAGCCTTCTGGCACCATTCTCTTTCGTTCCATGAGCCGCGTGTACAAGGCGCACGGGGTGGGGGTGTTGCTCACGGGCATGGGCGAAGACGGGGCCTTGGGGCTCAAGGAAATGTGCGAGACCGGGGCCTACACGGTCGCGGAGCATGAATCCAGCGCGGTAGTCTATGGCATGCCCGGTACGGCTGTGCGGATGGGGGCTGCCCGTGCAGTGCTCCCAGTCTCGGAAATCGGGGCGCGGCTGAATCTGTTGTTTCAAAGAAAGGCGGATCGGCATGTCTGATCGCAAACATCACATCATGCTCGTGGAGGACTCAGCCAGCCAGGCGCTGAAGCTGATCTCGGTGCTGGAGGAGGAAGGCTGGCTGGTCACCTGGGTCAGCACGGCCGAGGAGGCCTTTTCCACGCTGCGCGTCGGGCGGCCGGACCTTGTGCTGCTGGACTACTACCTGCCCGGAATGCGAGGCGATGAAATCTGCCGCCGCATCCGGATGCATGTGGACAGCCGCAGTCTGCCCATCGTCATCCTCACCTCGCAGGAGGACAATGAACTGCGCGGTCTGGACAGCGGTGCTGACGACTTCATTCTGAAGTCGATCAATCCGGAAATCCTCGTGCTCCGCCTCCGCGCGCTCCTGCAAAAGAGCCGCTCAGATGTACGCATCTTCTCCAGCGGGGACAATGGCTTTCGCAATGCCCGCTTGCTCGCCATCGACGACAGTCCCACCTTTCTAGAGCACCTGAGGGCGGAGCTGGAAGGGGAGGGCTACGAGCTCGAAACCAGCATGGACCCAGCGGACAGCATCCGGATGGTGCGAGGGAATAACTATGACGGTGTGATCATCGACTTGAACATGCCCCAGATGGACGGGTTCGAGGTTTGCCGCCGCATCAGCGATCTCCGTCAACAACTGGAGGTGCCCCTCATCACCATCGTCCTCACCGGTGCCGAGTCCAAGGAGAACCTCTCCCGCGCTCTGGAGGCCGGTGCTGACGACTTTGTGGGCAAGTCCGGCGACTTCTCCATCTTGAAAGGGCGCATCCGCGCGCTGCTCCGCCGCAAATTCTTCGAGGAGGAAAACGGTCGCATCCTGCATGAACTCCGCATGAAGGAACTGGAGACCATGCGCGAACGCGCCGCCAAGCAGGCGGCTGAAGCTCGGGCCTCGCTGGTGGAGGAACTCCAGCGGCGCGAAGAGGAGCTGAGCCTCTCCCGTGAGGAACTCAAGCGTGCCAATGAAGCCAAGGACCAGTTCCTGGCCGTCCTCAGTCATGAATTGCGCACCCCTCTCACCCCTGTTCTCGCCGTGGTCGCCGAATGGTGCGAGGACAAAACCCTCCCTGAAGAATTGCGCATCGACCTGGAAATGGTCAAACGCAACA
This sequence comes from Verrucomicrobium sp., assembly GCA_041287975.1. Classification (GTDB taxonomy): domain Bacteria; phylum Verrucomicrobiota; class Verrucomicrobiia; order Verrucomicrobiales; family Verrucomicrobiaceae; genus Verrucomicrobium. The sequence continues at coordinate 2,621 of JBGGMQ010000078.1, forward strand.
TCGACTTGGAGGCCCGCCTTATCGATGACCTTCTGGACTTGACCCGTATCATCAAGGGCAAACTGGAGATCCGTCACGACAAGGTGGACCTCAAAGACCTCCTTGAGCACGCTGTGGAGATCTCCTGCTCCAGCAAGGCCGATGCTCAACGGATCCACACTGGCTTCGATGCGGGCAGCACCATTGTAGAAGGG
>JBGGMQ010000079.1:0-4467 GCA_041287975.1 Verrucomicrobium sp.
TTTTGAAAACGCAGTTCCGGCATGTCTGGCACCACCAAGGCCGCGTCCTGCCCGGCCAGTTCCATTGCATGGTTTCCTGCTGCAAACGTCGTATACCCCGGCCCCTGCGGGCCTGGCACCTTGCGAGAGCCCTTTCCCTGCCACACGCCCAGCTCATCCCCGCCATCGAATTTCCACCGTACCACGGGCGCTTCTCCTTCTGCTTCTGCGGAATAAGCGACCTTTGTGGAGGTGAATGCCAAAACGACGCATCCCAGCCAGCCTGGAAGAGAGGGGAACAGCAGAACAAAACGAGGGCGCGTGGACATAGAGAGGGAGATTTCGTTGCCGATTCTATGCGTGCGAAAGGAGCACCGCACCGCGTGCGTCATCACACGATCGTGCGCGAAAGGGGGAGCCGACATCAGTTCCGCTGGCTTTCCTGGGGTGCGCAAGGTGCCGAACCCTTTTGGCCAGTAGCTGCTGGCAGGTGCGAGGCGATCCTGATGGGGAAGATGCAGCCAGCGGCACTACCTCCACATGATGATGACAGCGCCACGCTTCTCGTGCCGTAGTCAACGGCTCAATGCATACCAAGACCCTCCTCTTCGCCACTGCCGCGTTCATTGCGACTCCGCTCTTCGCATCTGATTGGCCCGCCTGGCGGGGACCCACGATGGATGGTCATGCCGCTGCGAACCAGAAGCTGCCGGTGAAATGGAGCGAGAACGAGAATGTACGCTGGAGGGCTGAGGTGCGGGGACGCGGGCATGGTTCGCCGACCGTGGTGGGCTCTCATGTTTTTCTGGCTACGGCAGACATTGAGACAGAGGAGCAGCTCGTGCTCTGTTATGATCGCGCCACCGGGAAAAAGGTCTGGGAGGCGGTGGTACATCGAGAAAATCTGAATACCAAAGGTCATCGCATCTCCTCGCAGGCTTCATCCGACGTGGTGAGCGATGGCGAGCGGCTGTACGTCAATTTCCTCAACAACGGCGCCATCTTCACCACCGCGCTCGATTTTTCTGGGAAGCAGCTCTGGCAGCGCCGGGTGTGCGACTTCCAGGTGCACCAGGGTTTTGGTTCCTCGCCCGTCGTGTATGAGTCCATCGTCCTCGTGTCCGCGGATCATCGTGGTGGTGGCAAGATGTCCGGCATCAACAAGCTCACCGGCGAAATCGTATGGCAGCAGGACCGCCCGCAAGTGGCGAACTATGCTTCACCAGCTGTCGTGACGGCTGCGGGAAGGACGCAGGCCGTGCTCGCGGGTTGCAACAAGGTGGAGAGCTTCGACCCACTGACAGGCAAAAAGCTCTGGAGCATTGACGGCAGCACCGAGGAGACCGTGCTCACCGCCGTGACGGATGGCAGTCGCATCTTCATCGGCGGTGGTTATCCCAAGAACCATACCACCGCCATCGAGGCGGACGGTTCCGGGAGAATCGCCTGGGAGAACACCACACGCGCCTATGTGCCGTCCATGATCGTGCAGGGCGGTCATCTTTATGCCGTGCTTGATGCGGGTAGGGCCGTCTGTTGGAAGGCCGCCACTGGCGAGGAGTTGTGGTCGGAGAAGGTGGATCGCGAGTTCTACGGCTCACCAGTGATGGTGGGCTCGCGTGTCTATGTCACGAGCAAAGGTGGCGTCACCTCCGTCTTTGAGGCCACGCCGGAGAAGTTCACGCTGCTCGCGCAAAACCCGCTCGGTGATGAGTCCTACAGCACCCCTGCCATTTGCGACAATCGTATTTACCTCCGCTCCACGAAGACGACTCCGTCGCGCCAGGAGTATCTGTGGTGTGTGGGTGAGTGAGTGAGTGAACGTTGTCAAAGGCCGCCTGATGGGATGAATCTTCTGCCACCAGCGGCGGCTCAACGCTTTCCTCGCCATGGCTGATACTATTGTCTTTTGCTCGAAATGCGGCGTCAAAGGTTGGCGTACTCGATGAGTGAAGCCTACCCGCCGACATTTCCTGAAAGCCACGTCCGCAGGCGCCGTGGCGTCGGCTCTCCTAAGTGAGGGGGCAACTGCGGCAGGGCCTGGCAACAAAGCTCTGCAACAGACCTCGTCCGCCAAGCTCAATCTTGTACAACAGGAGAATGCGCGTGAGGGCTCGCTGGACTGGCAGCTCACGCGAGTGCGGCTGGACGGCACGAAGGCTTTCCGCTCTTCCTACATCGAGGGCTATTGCTCAAAGCAGTCGGTGAAGTCCGGCGAAGCCATCGACATCTTCGTGAGCACGAAGCCGGCGGCCAGGTTTGAGATCGAAATCTTCCGTACGGGCTACTACGGCGGACGCGGCGCGCGGCTGATGTCAAAGCTCGGCCCCTTCGAAGGAAAGACGCAGAAAACGCCAGCCATGGGCGAGAAGCAATTGCACGAATGCCGGTGGGATGCCTGCACTTCGCTGAAGATTCCAGGCGACTGGGTGAGCGGCGTCTATCTTGGCAGACTTACGACCCTGCCAGAGGAAGGGCCGTACTGGCAAAGCTATGTCGTCTTCATCGTCAAAGATGACCGCCCGGCGGACATTCTGGTGCAGTGCAGTGACAACACCTGGCAGGCCTACAATCTCTGGCCGAGCAATCACTCCATCTACACCCACCCGAAGGGCGGGCAGGGGCCCTGGGCAGATGTGAGCTACGACCGGCCGTATGCGAAGTACGCGCAGATCTATGACAACCCACAGTCCATCGGCTCCGGGGAGTGGCTGTGCTTTGAGTTTCCCATGGCTTACTGGCTGGAGCAGGAGGGGTATGACGTGACCTACTGTTCCAATGTAGACTTGCTGACGCCAGACCGCGGGCTGAAGTGTAAGGCCTTTCTGAGCGTAGGGCATGATGAGTACTGGCACATCAACCAGTACCATAGCGTGATAAAGCTGCGTGAAGCGGGGGTGAACTTGCTCTTCTTCTCCGGAAACTCGGTCTGCTGGGTCACGCCGCTGAGACCGGGGTTCGATGGTCGGGAAAACCGCATCATGTTCCGCGGCGGACCTTATGGCGGGGAGCACACCTGGGCGGTGGAGCGCGCGACGCAGCACGGGCCCTTCCCAGAGCGCGGCCCGGATGAGGGCTACTTGATGGGTTCCCGCAACATTGACCCGGTAAATGGTGGTGGCGACTGGATCTGCGAAAAGCCGGACCACTGGATCTTCAATGGCACTGGCATGAAAAAGGGGGACGCCATCCCCGGACTCATCGGCTGGGAGTACCACGGTGATCCTCCGCCCATCGAAGGCCTGGAGGTCGTTGCCGGAGGCACTGCCTGGCAGGGCGGTACCAACCCCTCCAACTGGACAGCGACCATCTACCCCGGGCCAAAGGGAAACTTTGTCTTCAACGCATCCACCATCTTCTGGTGCCAGGGCTTGAGCACTCCTCCAGGTCACATGCTGCCCTGGTCCCACTGGAGCCGCCCTCATGATCCGGATGCGCGGGTGCAGCGTATCACGAAGAACCTGATGGATCGGGCCGTGAGATGATGGGAGGGGAGTAATTTCCTTGGAGTCTTCAGGGGTGGGGAGGCGATGCAATTCAGCGTCGAGCTTCTGGTGGGTGTCCGGCAAAGGTTACTCCATCGAACCTTGAACGCATGTTGTGACAGGCTTGCAAATGCCTTCCTCAATTTCATTGTTCTGACAGCAATCCTGGAGCAGCTTTGCTGTTGAGCAAGGCGTTCAAACCAGACTACTTTCATGCACAACCTTTCGCTTGCTGAGCTTTCTGGCTTGTACCGTCGGGGGGAGAGAGCCGATGTTGTTCGCGCCTGCGAAGGTATTTCTCCCTCGTCTCCCTGGTTTGCAGAGGCGTGTATTCTGGCGGTGCGCAGTCACATGGACTGCGGGGCGCTGCGAAAAGCCGCTGAGGCTGCTGAAAGGGCTGCGGCCCAGTCTCAAGATGCAGTGGGCTCCGACGCCTTGCTTCTTTTGGCGGCTCATGCCCGCCTTCATTGCAACGGATCAAGCGAAAACCGCCACCTCGCGAGGCTGGCGTCGCTCCGCTTGCGAACTCATGATGTTCCCAAATGGACAGCCTTCGCGGAGCGTTGGGATGCAAGGCTCATCGCCTTCGAGGTCACGCTACAGGAGCGCTCTCTCTTGGATCAGACCGAAGTGATCGCAGGGCTGACTCGGGCTTCGCAACTCTATCGCGTAGCGGGAATGCGTGTGGAATCCCGCGAAGAGCTGGCAAGGATCGCCGAAACACTGGCCACCGTTTTTCCCACGGATCATGCCGAGGTCCGGAAGCGATGGCAGTCCCTCGCGGAAGAATCGAGGGAAGACGCCGATTTCCCGATGGAGTTCCGGGCGACCCTTTCCGCGGCAGCCATGGATCTGGCCGATGCTCTGCAGCGGAACGATGAAGCGCACTTCGCGAAGGCATCGGAGCTCTACGATCGCTGTCGCGAGCTTTCCTCTCAGGCGCGATTGTCCGCAGGCATGGCGGAGGGCGACGCCTCCTATGGCCGGACTCTCATGCGCTTCG
>JBGGMQ010000080.1:0-7354 GCA_041287975.1 Verrucomicrobium sp.
CTGACCATCGCCCATGTCAAAACGCCCCTGCTCACGGATACTGCCGTCTCTGCCGTTGGGCGGTTGGCCGTAATACCGCTGCGGGATCTGGCTGATGCCACAGGAGGCGAGGGGCCCACAGACCAGACAGTGCTCACCGCCGCCAGCCTGCTCCCCACGTTTCCCCGCCGGTCGTTCGACTTCCATAAAGGTCAGGCCGGCCGCGTGGGTCTGATCGCGGGTTCGCGCGGCTACCTGGGTGCTGCCATCCTGGCCGCAGAAGGGGCCCTGCGTGGCGGAGCGGGCCTGGTGACCCTCTATGTGAAGGAGGATGTGTATCCCCTGATCGCGGTCAAGGCCCCGCTGGAAGTGATGGTGAAGTGCGTGGCGGACTATCACGAGGTGCTGGAGCAGAAGCACGACTGCCTGGGCATCGGCCCCGGTCTGGGCCACGCGAATGAGGCCGAGGTCCTTGACGTCATCCGCCATGCCCCGTGCCCCGTGGTGCTGGATGCGGATGCGCTCAACATGCTGGCACGCACCGGACTGGCGGCATTGCGCGAACGTCGCGGATCAAGCCTGTTGACTCCTCACCCCGGTGAGATGGCTCGCCTCGTGGAGGCTCTGCCCGGCTGGTCGCCCCTAAGCCGCGCTCAGACCGCCCACGAGTTTGTGGAAAAGTTTCCCAAAACCACCCTGCTCCTCAAAGGCTCCCGCACCGTCATTGCGGCCAAAGATCAACCCGTCGCTTGCAACACCACCGGCACCCCCGGCATGGCCAGCGGCGGCATGGGCGACGTCCTCACCGGGCTGTGCTCCGCCCTGATCGGGCAGGGGACCGCCGTGTACGATGCCGCATGTTTGGGCGCATGGTTGTCCGGCCGTGCTGCGGAAGTGGCGATTTCGACCGGCGCAGCTTCTGAAGAGACGCTTGTCGCCAGTGATGTGCTCCTGCATCTGGGCGCGGCGTTTGGCGGGCTTGGAATGGGCAGTTTCTAACTATTACCCGTCACTTCGGAATGACCATTTGGAATGGGCTGTCGCGAGTACATTATTTTCCTGGGGGAGGAGCCTCTGAGCTTGGGGCCTCATTATTGGCCTCAGGCGGGAGCGCCGGTTCTTTCAACAGCTCTTCCAGTCTTCCCAACTCAACTTTGGCTTGGGGATTGCCTCTTTCCTCCGCGATTTTGAGCCAGTGGCGGCTCCGTTCAAAGTTCGCGGTTGGCTGGGGAAGCTGATAGTATAGGCCAAGATTGAAAGCGGCGACATCATTGCCATTCTCGGCTGACACCACCAACCAGCGGATGGCCTCCAAGTTCCATTTTTTTGTCGAGCTGTAGAAGCGACTGAGTTGGAATGCGCTTGGAGCATCTCCGCTATTGGCCTTCTTGATTAATTCTGTCTCTTCCGGCTGGGTTAGATCATTGCTTTCAGCCAGCACTTCTGCATAGGACTTGTTGTTGGTGGCAGATGTCGGGAGTGGCGGGGCTCCTGTGTCATTCTCTTTAGAACATTGCAAGAGTGTTACGGGGACAATGAGCATGAGCCCACAGCCGATGCGTGACGAAAGTGATGGTAGATGGGAAAACATAGTCGCTAGCGTCGGGGTTTGGCTTTGAAATTGTCCCACTTTCCAGTCGTCCCGGGCTGGTTGTTGGAGCTCCTTGGGCGAGGATGACCGCCGGGAGAGCCTGGCTCAACATCGGTGCGAGACGCCCAAACCTCTACATCACGCCCCTCAAGGTTGGCCAGTTCTTGGGCGAACCTCTGAGCAAACGAGTGTTCTGGGAGTCGGGGGCCTCCGTTTCGGAGGTCGCCGACTTGAGGGTTGCCAGCCCGGCAAACGATGAGCATTACCGGTTTACCAGCCTTGTCACCTTTTCGGAGGGGGTCTTCTGCGACTTTCTTTGCAAGATCCTCTGGGGTGATAAGGCCCTGATCGCGTTGATCTCGCATATATCTGCCATCTGACTGTTCGTCGCCATGTCCTGCCACCGTAAAGTATTCTTTGGGGTTGTAGGTCTTCTCCCAATCTCTGAGCTTCTGGTTGTCGGTGTTCCTGTTATTAAAATTTGGGGTGTAAGATTGATCTACGAGTCCTAGAGGGTCCCATGCACCGGTTGGGGAGTTGCCCACGTAGCCGTAGAGATTGAGTCCGCCGTCCTCTTCCATGGGATCTTCACTCATCCATCTCGCCAGTTGGGGGTTGTAGGCACGGAACGGTGCCAGAACCAGTCCACTGGGCTCGTGAGTGAGGTGCCTAGTGTAGCCACGTTCCGTATTGCCGGGGCCAGCTGCGATCAACGTGCGTTCGCCAAAGGCCCCAAATTCTGCCTCGCCTGTGACACCGTCGCTCACACGATACCATCGTCTCACGCTGCCAAGGTGGTCGCCTAAATAAACCAGCAAATTGGCTCCGGTCTTCTCACCGCCCGCAAAATAGGTCACGGCGATAACATTGCTGTTGCTGTCCCGCTTTTGGACCAGCTCCAGCCCATCCCAAAGATAGCTCCACTGACTGAGCACCACCCAGGAGGTGCCATTGTGCTCCTTCTCAACCTGACGCACCCGGCGGCCATAGCCGTCGTAACCAAACTCGCTGCGTGTGGCCCCAGCAGCGGGTACAGCGGTGCTCTGTACAGCCAGAAGCTGGTTCTGGGCATCCCATTCCAGCTTGCGGACCACGGCTCCGCTTCCATCACGCTGCTCCACCACATTGCCATTGGCGTCATAGTCCACTTCCTGGTCGGCACCAGCAGATACTGTCAGGGTGTAGTTGTTGGTCTTGACGTTGTTGTTGGCATCCGTGGCCTCCACCGAGATCGCGTTGCTCCCGGTCGCAACTGTCACCTCCTTCTGAAACTTCCATGGTCCAGTTGGACCCAGCTTGGTGACCGTCGCAGCATTCCCGTTGACCTTCACCTGAGCAGCTTCATCGGTCGTGCCTTCCACCAGGGTCTTGCCGGGACCGCCGAGAGTGGCCAGTTGGTTGCGGCCTTCGTTCGTGCGGATCTGCAAGGTGCCCGGCCCGCCTGCTGGCAGGCTCACCGTGGAACTGATGTTGCCAGCGGCATCATAGTGCCAGGCCTCCTTCTTCTGGGGCACTCCATCGAGGCCCTCCTCCAACTCGCTGAGCTGGTTGGCCTGGTCGTGCCGCAATGTCCACGAGGTCACATTACCGGTGGCGTTGTCGCGGTCCCAACTCTTGATGTTGCCGGCTAGATCATAGGTGTAGTCGTGCTTCTGCACGGTGCTGGTCCCCTGACGATGATGGATGGTTTGCAGCCTGAGGGCATTGGCACCGGCATTGGCGGCATAGCGGCTGCAGAGGGTGTTGAACCCTCCCGGCAGGTCCACCTGGTCGGGCAGCGTCGAGAGGTTGCCGCTGTTGTAGGTACTCGTGAATGTGCCCAGATTGTTGACCAACTGGGAGGTTCTGCCCAGGGTGTCTAGAGTTGCTTCCTCGGACCGGGTCACGGTGACTCCGTCGTCCGCCACGATTTCGTTCTTCGTGCGACGGCCCTGCCAGTCGTAGCTGTAGCGCAGCGTGTCATTGGCCCCCGGGCCGTTGATGGTGGCCATTTCACCGCTGCCGTTCAATGAGCCGGTGAATGCGACGTAGGAATAGTTGGTGGTGCCGAACTGGTCCGTCAGGGACGAGGAGCGTCCTGCGAAGTCACGAGCTCCATACGTCACGTCGGTCAGGGTAGCGTCCGTGTAGTCCTTCTTTTGGACGCCGCTGTCCAGGTGATGGCGGTAAGTAAGCGTGGTGGTGGCATTGAGCACATCCTTGGGGTAGGCTTCGCTGGCCAGCCGGCCACTTAGGGGTTCATGAGTGTAGAGGTACTTGTTGCCGTCTGACAGGAGCTTCTCCACCACGCGTCCCTGAGCATCGCGTTTCCAGGTGGTGACCTTGCCCATGGGGTCGATGAGTTTGCTTATGCTGCCGCACTTGCACCATTCGTACTGGGTGAGACGAAGCAGTGGGTCCAGTTCCATGAGGAGTTGGCGGTGCTGGTTGTAGCGCATGCGCGTCCAACGTCCCGCGCGGTCCTTGTTTGCCCAAACACTCAGCGTCTGCTTGGCCCCGTCCGTATAGACCAACTGCTCGGTGGTGGCATCGGGATGGGTGATCAGAGTGATTCGATCCAAGTTGTCGTAGTCGTAGGTCAACGTGTAGCCTTGATTGTTGGTGACGGTGCGTACTCGCCCGGCGGTGTCGTAGGCGCGACTCTGCAGAGCAACAAAGGAGAGTGGATTGGTGGGGGACGTGTGCTCCACCCGGATCAAATAACCGTCGGCATCAGCGGTGCCATCCAGGTTGGCATCATAGATGTACTTCGTGGTCTCGCTATTGCCTCCTTTGGAGGTTGTGACCTCCGTCACCTGACCTTTGTCATTGTAGGTGTACTGCACCTGAAGGCCGGAGGCATCCGTCAGGATCTCCGGCAGATGCGCGGGCTGTCCGGCAATGGACTTGTACTGCGAAATGGTCAGCAGCGTCTCCCAAGTGACCCCGTTCTTGACCTTCACATACTGCAGGTCCTGCTTGTTGGGGTAGTACTCTAACTTCACTTCACGGCCCATGGCATCCACCGAGCCTGCGGGCAGGCCCAGATCATTGTAGCTGGCCTGCTCCATGCTCCACACGGTGGTGCCGGTCGTGCTCTCCACGGCCCGCACGACCTTGGAGGGCTCGCTGACATTGCCCACTGCATGGGAGGAGGTCTGGCTGGGGTAGTTGAACCAGGTGCGCCCTTCCAACGGTTGCTTGATGCTGCCAATCACACCCGTGATGGTGTCGCTGGTGCTGGTCAGCCAGTTGTAGATGAGGCACTTGCTGTAGTCTCCCGGCCAGTCCTTCATCTGCTGGCGGTTCCAGTGGAAGGTGTTGCGGTAAAAGAGGTTGTCGTTCTTGGGCAGGAACGAGACGTTGGTACCGTTGACGTTGACACTGCTGGGGGCCTGCGGGGTGGCCACGTAGTTGTCGGGCAGGGCGAGGTCGTTACGTTCCACCCGTTCGCGGTCCCCGGCGGCGTCCTTGGATTCGATCCAGCGGCCTGTCTCGCTGTTGATGCCGGGCATCTCCCCGTGGCTGAACTCGGTGGGGCCGTAGGGCGTGGTCACACGGTTGATGAAGTCTCCGGTGCCGTAGGTGAACTGCGACACGATGCCGATGGGATCAATGATCCTTTCGAGCTGGCCGGTGGCAGTGTACTTGAACTTGGCGAAGCGGGAGAACGGATCAGTGACTTTGCGGATCTTGGCGGTGTCGCCGCTGACGTTGTCGCCAACATCCGGCGTGTAACTGAGGGTGGTGGCCTGGCCCAGGGCATCGAGAAGGGTGGTCAGGCGCAGGGAGCCGTCATACTGGAGGGTGAGGGTGTTGCCCACCTTGTCGATGATCTGGGTGAGCAGGTACTTGGTGGGGGTGACGGCATCGGCCTGTTTGAAGAGCCGCTTGGAGCCGTCGGAGAAGGTCAATTGATAGCCAGGGCCACCGAGGCCGGCGGTGAGGTAGGTGAGCTGGGGGCGCTCCTTGTACTTCTGGGCGTAGGTGGAAGTGGAGGTGTTGTAGGTGTATTGGAAATAACTGCCGTCGCCCTGGATCCATTTGACCTGGGTGTTGGGCGTGCCGGTGCCGGAGAGGGAGACAGCCTCCTGGTAGGAGTGGGTCCAGCGGGGCCCGAGGTTGCCGGTCACCTGGAGATCGCCGATGACGGTGCTGCGCTGGTCATAGGTGACCTTGAAATTGACGGCTGGGCCATAGGGAGGGGTGTGCACGACGGGGGTGTCGGTGACGAACAGCCCCGGGTTCATGGCGTTGAAGCTGGGGACGGCCATGGGGCTGGGGGCCGGCGGTGGGCACGGTTTGCACTCGGGCATGGGTCCCTCGGGGTCGGTGGCATGGACGCAGTGGCGGCCAAAGACGGTCTTGGCCTCTTCATCGCTTACGTCCCCATACCCGGCGGGCAGGGCGGTGGCGGCGGGCACGAGGAAATAGCCGCTCATCTGCTGCTCCAGCGCCTGGGGCGGCACCCAGCTGTCGTAGAACAGGTGCTCGTCGGTGAGGCGGTACTTGCCCTCCAGCGTCTCGGTGAGGGCGGAGTAGTGGTTGAACTTGAAGTGGATGACGGAGGGGGCCACGATGGTGCGGCCGCTGGTGCGTTTGATGACCTTGAGGGTGCCGCCTCCTTCATGGCTGTGGGCTTTGAGCTCGAAGGCGGAGAGGCCGTCTTTGATGAAGATGGCTTTCTCGTTGTCATCATGCACATCCGGGAAGATGGGGCGCTCACCCAGGGGCACGCAGATCGCGTTGGCGGCGGTGAAGCCGCAGAAGACGTTGCGCTCGGCCTTGTGATCGAGGAACCAGAGGACCTCGCGGGCGCGGATGAGAGCGTCTGCAGCATAACCACCGAGGGGCAGGACCTTGGCTTCTTCAATCAAGGGGCGAAGCTCGTCCTTCTGTCCCATGAGGGAGCGGCGTTGCAGGAGGCGGCCCAGGGCCATCTCGGCCAGACGGCGGTCGTCGAGGTCAGTGAACTGTTTGCCCTGGTCCCAGGCTTGCTGGAGGGTGGCGAGACCATCGATGAAGAAGCCGTGGCGCCATTCGATTTCGGCAGCCTCCAGCAGGAGGGAGGTGGCGTAGCCGCTGTCTGGATGGACAGCGAGGAAGGCCTTGATGCGGCCGGCAGCCTGGAAGTCCTGAAAGCTTTTGCCTGCGATGTGGCTCTGGAGGAGGCTGGAGAAGAGCTTGCGTTCGGGTTCTGCGGCCTGTTTGCGTTGGGTGGCCCGCAGAGGGGTGGCAAAGACCTTGGCCTGGGCGATGTCGGTTTGGGAAAGAACCTTGCCCTGGGGGAGATCCAGGACGGGGGCGGAGACCGGGGCGGCTTTGTTAAGCGTGATGTCCCTGGCGCTGAGGACGGGGGTCGGAGGGACCCAGTCTTCTTTGAAAGTGTCGGGCAGATCAACAAACCGGGGTGCAGCATTGAGAGGTGCCGCTTGCGCCCAGAGGGCTGAGGGCAGCATCATCAAAGGATGAATGAGGAGCAACGTCGCGGCTATGCTGCGGTGAAAGAGGCGCTTTGCCAGTGAATCAAGTAGCATGAAATGAAAGGTGCAAAGGGGAGGCATTGACAGTGTGATAAGGTGGCGACCTCGTTCCGTCACGGGCGTGGTCGTCGCGACAGGAGAGATATCTTCAAAGGTATTGCGCAAGAGCTTTATCAGGTGAAAACGGAAGTTTGCGATGCCGCGTGTTATTGTCTGGCTCCAGGTTTACGAGGTCTGCTACGGAGTCGCAGTGAGCATATGTTTTTTCACCCAAACAGCAAAGTCGCCATCATAGACGAAGTCAGCTTTGGTGTTTTCAAAC
>JBGGMQ010000081.1:0-3879 GCA_041287975.1 Verrucomicrobium sp.
TCCGACAGGGGAATTGGCGCCCTCGCTCCGGGACATTCTCACCCGTGCCGTAGAGCGCTCGACGGGTGCCGGGCATCCTCTGGAGCCTTGCATGGATGCGGTTCCCTGATGGCTGCCATCAATTCATTCAATTTCCCAGCATCACGAGCTCGTGGCTGAATGATGGCACTGCACTGCCACTTGGCGCAGCCCCACACCATGAAACCTGTAAAACCCATCCTCGCCTCCTTTGCTTTCTCATTCGTTTTCGCTTTAGTTTTCGTTTTCGTATTCACTCTTGTCACGGCACATCTGGCTCACGCCGAGCCCAAGACGGAAGGCGAGAAGCTGCTGACCGAGTTTTGGGCCAAGGTCTACAATCCACCCCAGGACCTGGATACCATCGACCGGCTCTGCACAGAGGACTTCGTCCTGACGACGTCTGGCAAAGACATCGTAGGCCGCGCCGCCTTCAAGGCCTGGGTCGCTGCGTTCAGCGGAAAGATCCGGGACTTGCGTCTGACCAGTCATGACATGTTCAGCAGCGCGGATGGCAAGCGGGTCGTCTCCCGCTGGGTGGTCACCGGCTTCAACCGCGGCATGCTCGGCACAGCTCCGGATGATCAGCCCATCGAGTTCACGGGGATTGCCGTATGGGAAGTTCGCGATGGCAAACTCGCCCACAACTGGGTGGAGCGCAGCGCCTACGAACTGATGCAGAAGCTGCAGCCTGCTTCGCGGGAGCCAAAAGACGTGAAATGACCCCCCAGGGTATTTTCGGGGTTTTCGGGGGTTCGTCTCTGGCCCCTTTTGCCAAAATTCGAGCCCCCTTTCTAGACCCCAGGCCATCTGCCACCGATCAGAATGCCTTACTGTATCTCACCGTCGGTCGCCCTCTCCCGTCCAGGGACTCACTCGGCACATCGACGAGCCAGCCGTATCCCTTCAACAGAGCACAGGCTCTTTCCGCCTCCTCCGGTGCACTCAGGGATGTCCATCCCATCTTCCGCACATCCCGGGCGCTGAAGGCCTCTGGCAGAGACCCGCGTGTGCCTTGCAATCTTTCCAGCAGACGATGCGCACAATCCATGTACGCAGACTCACGACTGCCGTAGGCACGCGCGGCATGCGTCTCAAGATAGCTGGCCCAGGACAGAGCCTTGGTCAGCGCCGCCGTGGTCACCGGCCCCTGACGCCACTCCGCCACATGGATGAGCACGGCCAGGGCAGGCACCAGACGACGGTACTTTCCTAGATGCGCCTCCATGGCAGGCAGGAGCTCCCGCCCCCGCAGCCGGTGTTCCAGCACTGTCCGCCATTCGCGGAACTGCTCCTGCGCTCCGGCATCGAAATGAAAGATGGGCATGCCGTTCGTGTTGCCAGGGGCGATGTCCCCCAGCATGTCAGCATCCAACTGGTCCACCCTGCGGAAGATCATCTCCGCATCCGCCTCCAGCCGCGCATCTGGCTTGCGGTCCACGTTGCACCATTCCATGGCCACATCCGGCCACACCAGCAGGGAAAAGCGCTGCATGAAGCCGTCATTCTTTGCGGAATCCACCTGCTGCGCCTCCCGGAAGCGGGCTGACACCACCGCAGGCTGGATGCCGCCCAGCACAGACACGGCAGGTCGCGCCACGCGTCGCATGCCCCGCTCGATCCGGTCAAAGGTGTAATCCTCCTGCCCAGTCCAGGCCGTGAGCAGAAAGCCTCGCAGCGCCTCGTTGCCCTCCTTCTCAATCGTGGCCATCAGCCCGGCCAGTTCATCCTGGTAGAGCAGAGTGCCCGTGGGGTTCTCCTTCAGCACCTCCCCCAGGGCCTCCATGCTGGCATTGTTCACCACATACCGGCGCATGGGGGCAGTTTCATCCTCCTGCGCGTGCTCCACCAGGGCGTGGAAATCGTAACTCTGCCCGGAGGCGACCGCTTTCTTCGCGGCCGCCATACGGTACTCACGCTCCATGCGCAGACGGATCAGTTCTGCCTTCCGGTTTGTTTCATCGATCTCATGTGCCTCATAAGCCACCTTTTCCAGCTTGCGCAGCGGTGCCATGGCCGCCTTCATGGCGGGGGATTTCATGAGCGAGGGACGCCCCACAATCATACCCCACAGGTGCGGGTGCTCCATCCACCCTGTGTCAAACTCCTGCGGCTGAATGGCAAAACGGTTCCCCGCTACCGAGGAGAGGGCAACCATCGCCGCCACGGCTGGGAAGTCAGGCGGGCATTGCATGCGCTCCGAGATATCCGCAATCCATGGGCCCAGACTGCTGGGCAGCCAGGCAGGATCAAAGCCCCGCACGGGTGGCAGTGCGGTCGGCAGCAGAGCGGGCCCCTGGTCATGGTGACTCGCACCCACCCCTCCGCTTACACCATGGCGAGACGGATCTGAGCCGCTCACCATTGGACCTGTGCCTGTACCCGTACCCCACACCGTGATCGCCTCCTTGTTGGCGCGCTTCAGCATCTTGTACGTTTCCTCATTCCCATGCTGCTGCAGGAGTTCATTCCAGTCTTTCACCCTATGGCCTGCCTCCAGCATACGGGCACAGCGCAGCCCTGCTTTGGAAGCGGGCAGCATCGCCAGCAACCGCTGCAACCACACTTCGCTGGGTATAGTGCCGTCACTCTTCGGAGGATCATTCTGCGGCCAGAAGGTGATGGCGGGCACGTCTGCCAGCAACTCACCCGTGCTGGGGTGGAGGGAGGTGCCACGCGTCACCAGCAGGGGCGCGGTCAGCGCATGCCCCTGCCACTCTTGTGCCGAAAGGGTGCTCAGGGCATCCCACTGCGATTCATAGACATGCAAGCCAGTCGCGCCCTGTAGAGAGGCTGCGCCGATGATCAGGGGTACATTGCGCCCATTCACATACCACGCCTTGCTGGCGGAGGTAGAGCCGGGCCAGGCGAAGACGTGGAGGCCCGTCGCGGGTGGGAGTATGTCCACCGGGGGCGAGCCGCCATCCGCCGGAGGTACCAACGTAGGCACGGGAAAGGCAATGCAGCCTTCATGCAGACCCATCAGCCCCTCCCGAGCCAGCACACACACGAAGTCGGTGCTCCAGCCGCGCCACTCCGCCACGCGATCTATACAGTCAGACCGCTCCAGCAGCCTCACGCAGCACGCGGTCCAGTTCACCTCCTTCTCGGCCCCCCTCCCCCCCGGCAACAGCGTGTGGCGCGATCCACCGCCATCTGCAGAGTTAGTTCTCTCATCGAACCTTCGCGATACGACGAACCCGCCGCTCTGCCCTGCCTCGGGCTTCGCCTGGCGGCCCTGACCGCGAGACGCTGCCGCATCGTCACCCAGCCCCACCAGTTCAAAGATGCGCCGCCGGTGTTCCGCATCCTGCTGGAAGGCTGCGCACCCGTACTTGCCGGAGGCAAACACCACCAGGTGCGTCCCAGCTTGATCCCCGCCCGTTTCCGCACAGGCCGGGCAACGTGCCACCACCCGTCCGTCCTCTTTGCGCACCTTCACCTTCTCCAACCGTTGTATGTCGAGTCCCATGGTCGTTGTTCTTTCTTTCACGCCACCTTTTGCAGGCGGGCTTTGCTGTCTTGTTGTTACCTGCATGCCCAGCTCCTTGTTTGCCGGGCACCCTGCTACCTACTGAAAATTCGTCATCCTCCGCTCCGCCCCCTTGGGTACTTCCTTGAACCACATCTTCGCGGACCTCAAAGTAGTGCCAGGCTTAGCCTGGCTCCGTATGGCATCGGTGACGCGGCGTCAGTCCCAAGTCCGACACTGCTCTGCTAGTGCTCATAAGTCTGTGCTACGTCACTTGTTCATACACACCCTCGTCCTGGTCTCTCTGGTACAGACCGCTCTGCTCACTGGCACTTCATAGACACCGCATGGTGCAGTGATGCATCTACAACTGCGACAATGCGTCGACG
>JBGGMQ010000082.1:0-3179 GCA_041287975.1 Verrucomicrobium sp.
GACGAGCAGACGCCCCAGGTTTTCCGGCAGGCCGCCACCCGTGACGTGCGACATCGCCCGCAGGGAGGGGACGTTTTTGCGCAGTGCCTCAGCCTCAACATGATACAACTTCGTCGGCAGCAGCAGCATCTGGTATTCCTCGTCGGTCAGTTCCAGCTTCTCGGCCTCGATCACCCGGCGCACCAGGCTGAACCCGTTGGCATGGAAGCCCGCGCTCGGGAAACCGACCAGCACATCTCCACGCTGGATGGTCGTGGGATCAATCAAGCTCCCCTTCTCCGCCGCGCCGATGGCAAAGCCGCTCAGCTCCACCACGCCGTCTGCCACCATGCCCGGCATTTCTGCCGTTTCACCACCGGCCAGAATGCAGCCGCAGGCCTCAAGATACTCCACCATCCCTGCGATGCAGCGGGTGATCTTGTCCTTCTCCAGACGGCCGATGCCCACATAGTCCAGGAAAAGGATCGGATCGGCCCCGGTCGTGAGCACATCGTTGACGTTCATCGCCACGAGGTCCTTCCCGGCGTTCTCCAAAAGGTCGTGCTTGAGCAGCAGTTCCATCTTCGTGCCCACACCGTCACAGCCCGTGACGATCACCGGGTGCTTGTAAGCGCTCAGGTCGTACGCCGCCGCAAAGAGACCAAAGGCCCCGGCAAGCTGCCGCTTCTTCTGCGTGCGCTTCACGAGCTGGCCAATGTCGCCCACCAGCGCCGCCGCTTCACGAATGTCCACCCCGGCCTGCTTGTAAGTATGTCCCTTCGGGGGCTCAGAGGACTGGTGGGAGGAGGAGGAGGTGTAGAACAAGGCAGCGTCGGACATGGTCATCTAGGCATATATCATGCCGGGGCGAGTGCAAGAGGAGTGTGTGGCCCTCCGCCAACTGCACGTTGTTTGCATGAACAGGCCCTTTGTCACCGCCCAGTCTGGAAATAACAAAGAGAGCTTAACAAACACCCCCTCCGCCCCACATTCCTATTTCATTGCTCCCCCGAAAAACGTATTCTAGGTGAGGTGCTTATTCCAACGGGCACAACCGGCCATGAAAAAGCCATCAATGGTTAATTCCTACTGGCTGAGCCGCGACGGGACAGACGTGCAGGGTCCCTACTCGCTCCAGCAGATCGTCAAGATGCATGAGATGGACCCCTTCCCTGCGGAAACGCCCATGAAGGGCGAAGACTCAGAAGAGTGGGGCACCTTGGGTCAGTGGATCCCCTCTGCCAAACCCAAAGCCATCACCCCGGCCCCCCATCCCACCGCCTTGGAAGAGCCTCCACGCTCCAAGATCTTCCTCGTGCTCATCGTGGTGGTCATCGTGCTCACCGCCCTCGCCTACTGGTTCACCGCCATGTAAGCAACCCAAGGCCCCAGCCCAAAACTAGCCGCGGCCCCCTCGCCCGCACGCAGCCCCAAAAAGGAGGCGGGGACTTCCAGTCCCGCGCATCGCCAGCGCGACCCCACATCCTCCCACCCCAACACTCCCCAACCCTCCGCGTCAGTCCGCACCTGCCCTGCGTCGCACTAAGCACCAAGCACGCCTCTACCTCACCCCGCCACAATCGCCGGCAGCGAGTCCGCCACGAACTGCATCATCGCATCCATCGCCTGCAGTTCCCCCAGGGGATCGGTGTCCACCACCCCCAGCTCCTTGTCCGGGAGCCGCATGAAATACGAGGCCATGCCCCAGCGGTGGTTCAGGTTGAACAAGATCGCATCCCGATAGCTGATCAAGTTGCTCATCAGATAGCTCGGCGTACTCACGCCCTCGGAGCCTTCATACCAGAAAATGTTCAGTCCCCATGACCGCACTCTCACGCCCGGTGCCGTCTCCTGATCACGGAACACCCGCATCAGCGTCACCTTCTTGAATTGACCAGCCTTCGTCGCGATGGGTACCTCCTGTGAACTCGCAATGATCCAGCCCTGGTTGGGCAGGCAGATGTCCGGCTGGTGCAGGCTCTTTTTCGCCGGACCACTCATCACCAGCGTGCCCAGGATCTGCCGCTGACCGTCCCCGTACACCCGGCGGTCCAGCTTGACTCCTGGCTCAAAGATGGAGGCCTCCTTCGCCGTCATCGTGAGCTGCATGCTCTGATAGTTGCCCACCATCGCAGGCAGTTCCATCTTCAGCCCGGGTTCCGCCAGCGTCGGCGCGGTCGGGGTCATCCAGCACAACAAGATGCCAGCCCCCGCCAGCAGGACGGCGGCGCCAGATTTAACCGCCTCCGCAGGGAAACCCTCCTCCTTGCCCACGTTCCCAATCTCCTCATCGCCGGCACCCGCCCAGTATTTCAGCCGGTTCCAGTGGCGACCCTCCAGCAGGGTGGCCAGGCCAAACATGCCCGCCAGCGCCACGCCAAAGACCATGAACCCCGCCAGAAGGTGGAACGCCGAGTCCACCTGCTTGCCATCCACCTGCTGACCCACAGCAAACTCCTGGCCAAACCAGATCGAGCCCACCGCCAGCATGAGCAGGCGGAACACATTGCCCGCCACCGCCAGCGGAATGGTGCTGACCGCCAGCAGCAGCCGCGGTCCCGTGCGCTTCAGGCTCAGGTACCCGTAGAGCACCCCCACCATCATCAGCGCATAGAGCGAGCGCATGCCACTGCAGGAGTCCGACACATCAAAGGTAAACGCCGCGCCCTGCTTCAGACCCGTGGCGAAGTTCGCGGCCGACTGCAGCGTCGAGCCCTCCCGCACCACATCCACCCCCCCCCAGGAAAGGATCTGGCACGCGATCTGGGCCGTCGGGATCTTCAGCTTCGCCGCCAGCAGACTGTCCAGAGGAAAGAGCGGCCAGGCAAACTCCAGGAACAGCCAGGGGAAAAACAAGGCTCGCATCCATCCCGGGCCCGCCAGCAACAGCACCAGCCCCGCGACCGCCAGTTGCAGCGCGCCAAACCCCAGGTACCCCGTGTCCACCTTGTAGCCCAGCCAGTAGAGAATGATCGCCACGCCAAAGACCACCGCGCCCCACCAGGATCCCGCCAGTGGCAGCTTGGCCAGGGTGTCCCGCAGCCGGTACACCAGGAATCCCACGATCACAGGCACCAGCAGGCAGAACTGCCACTCCGCATTGTCCGCCAGGGAGAGCACCTTGTACCACCCTTCCAGCACGCTGCCACGCCGGGCAAACTGCCAGTGCTGATACGGCCACACGGCAAAAAGCAGCACCA
>JBGGMQ010000083.1:0-3965 GCA_041287975.1 Verrucomicrobium sp.
TTGACGGTCGGTGGGGGTTCTGTCTGCGATGTTATGAAAGCTCCCCTTCGTCTGCCAAACTTCCTCTGTGGTCACTCGTCCTGCTGGCTCCCGGCTCTGGTGACGCTGCCATTGCTCTTTCTCCTGCTGGTGGCGATGCCGCAGGGGCTGCTAGGCCAGGTCCTGACGTGGGATCTGACACCAGGCTCCCCAGGAGTACAAAACGGCAGCGGAGCCTGGAACACCACCGTGGCCAACTGGATCGATGCCACCAACAACAATGTGCTCTGGACGAACAGTGGACTGGAGGTGGCTCAGTTTGGCAGCACCACGCCGGTGAATGCCAGCGTGGTGACGCTGGCCAGCAACATGAGCCTGAAAGGGCTGACCTTTCTGTCGTTGGGGACCGGCACCCCGGTGTCTGGATACCAGTACCTGCTCAATGGTTTGAACCCGGGCACCGTCTTGAACTTCGGTGATGCTGGCGTCATTGAGATGGCGGACTACTCCTCGGGCGGATCGCAGTTCGCCGCGTTGGGGGCCAATCTCGCGATTCAAGGAAGCAACCTCACGGTGCGCAAGACGGCGGGGAGCGGGGCGGTGACGCAATTTCTGAATTTGAACATGGCGTCCAACCCCAACTTGACGGGGACGCTGACGGTTGGCAGCTACATCTATCTCGGTGTGACCTCTCTGGGGACCATCGCGAATGTCAGCAACATCGTGGTGGAGAACAATGGCACCCTGACACTGGGTTCGACCGGATCGGAATACACGATGGGGATCACTGCGGCGGGCTACAACCATGCCTACACCGCGATCCGCATCATCGGAAGCAACACGACGCTCTCCGGCGGGATCACCATGACGGGAGACATGGGGATACTCATGCACTCCTCCAACACGGGGCTGCTCATCAATGCGCCGATCACCGACGGCGGGATGGGCTATGGCCTGTACCGGTCCTCACTCACGAAGGCGGATGGGACGATGACTCTCACTGCGGCGAACACGTACAGTGGCAAGACGACCCTCGGGCGGAATCTGGCTGGCTACACGGGCGGCATCACCATCCTCGACTTCGCGGCAGCGAACGCACCGGTGCAGGATATCCTGTACAATGGGGTGGCCACGGCGGGGGGGCTGGAGTTTGCGGGTACTCCCATTGCCACCGCCATCAGCGGTTCCTTCCTGGTGCTCAATGGCAAGGCAGGGGTGGCGAATACGCAGCGGTTCGGGAACTTGAGCCTCACCGGGCTGAAGTCGGAGATCCAACTGGTGTCCGGCGCAGGCGGAAGCATGACCATGAACCTGGGCACCATCACCCGCACCGGGGCATCCATGATCTCGTTCATTGGCCCGGCGCAGGGCAGCATCACGACCACGACGGCGGACGGTTTCCTAGGACCCTGGGCGACGTACAAGACGGGGGCTGGGGTGACCACCTGGGCCCAGGTGTCTGGCGGGGCGGTCGCAGGATTCCGCGGCAGCACGGCTCACGTCACGGGTGTCGCCCAGGCAAGCGATACCAACACGCATCTCAGCATCAGTGGCAGTTCCGTCGGGGCTGTCACTCCATCTGCGGCCGTGACGCAACTGGGTACGGTGTCGATGACGGACACGATCCGGAGCCGCACGCTGCTCACGGGCAGTGGCAATACTTTGCGCCTGGGCGCAGTGGGCGGCGTGCAGATCGCGTCGGATGCCAAAAGCCTCACCATCGGTGAGCTGGGTGTGACGAGTTCGCTCTCCGCCGGGGGCGCTGCTGCGGGCACGGGGCAGCTTTACCTCACGAACAACTCTACGACCTCCCTGCTGACGATTCACTCTGGAATCGTCAACAATGCTGGCGGCGGTGCGGTGAGTGTCTTCCTCAATGGGGTGAGTGGCTCCACCACGGTGCTCACGGGTACGGGCAGCTACACGGGGGGCACAACGCTGGCCAGTGGTGCCCTGGAAATTCGCAATGGTGCGGCCCTGGGCACAACGGGCGCCATCGTGGCGCTCGATGGTGCTTCCCTGCGCTTCGCGGGAGGTATTACCTTTAACCGTGCGGTGACGATTTCTGGATTGGGCACTCCCTTGGCGGTGGATGGAGCCCTGCGCAACGTCAGTGGGGACAATACGCTGAGCGGTCTTATCACCATCCTGGCACCCAGCAGCATCGTTTCCGACTCCGGCACGCTCCGAATCCAGGCCGCCTCGGCCGCGACGAACGCGATCACGGGCAGCTTCAACCTGACGATAGGAGGCCGGGCCAACACCATCGTGGACGGTCGCATTGCCATCGGCACTGGCATCCTGACGAAGACCGGGAATGGCACGCTCATCCTTGCGGGCGACAACACTTTCACTGGCACCGTCAGCATCAACGCTGGCATCCTGAGGCCCACCCATGCCAATGCCCTGGGCAGCCTGGCCGGGACCTATGGGGTCACGACCATCAACATCGGTGGCACGCTGGAGATGATGGGCGGACTGGCTTTGGGCGCGGAGCCGATCAACCTCGCGAGTGTGGGGGTGAATGGCACGGGTGGCATTCGCAACACCAGCGGCGACAATACGCTGACGGGTGCCATCACCATTGTCAACACGGCGCGGATCGAGTCGCAGAGCGGGACGCTGACACTGGATGTCGCCAGTGGGAGTGCCATCATCAAGGACAACTCTGCGTCCAACCGTGCGCTCACCTTTGGTGGTTCAGGAAACATTGTGGTGCTGGACGCCATCTCCCGGCAGAACGCCGGAGCGCTGTCGGTAACCAAGGAGGGGACGGGCACGCTCACGCTCAAGGCACTGAGCAACTATGACGGCACCACCACGGTGAGCAGCGGGGAAATGCATCTGGACTTCACCGAGCTGGCGACTCCGACCAACCTTCTCTACAACGGCAGCTCCTCTCCGGGGGGCCTGAGCATGGCTGGTGGGACGCTGAAGATCACCGCAAAGAATGCCAGCGGCGTCACCACGACCCAGGCGTTTGGCAGCCTGTCTATCGGTATCGGACAGTCTTACGTGAGGACAGTGCAAAACGGGGCCGCGGCAGTGACCGTACAGTTTGGCAACCTCACCCGCGGTAAGGCGGGTGCCGTGCTGGAATTCATCGCGCAGCCGGATGTGGCAGACACGACGGGCACAGGGGGTGCCATCACCTACAACACCATCGGTGGGCTGGACAACGCCATTATCAGTCACGACGGCATCACCTCGGCGACCTGGGGCAAGAGCGACTGGGCTGCGACAGCCGCGAAGGTGGGGGACCGTAGACGGATCGTGGGCCTTTCCAGCATTGCGGGTGGCTACACAGCCAGCACAGCGACCTCCCTGGCGGGCAATGCCGATGTGGTGCTGGGGACTGGCACGGTCTCGCTTGCGGCGACTACCAACATCACGAGCCTGCGGTTCAACGCAGCGCAGACCAGCTTCCTCAACATTGCCACCGGGGCCACGCTGGTGACCGGGGGCATCCTGGTGGGAGAGGGGGTAGGGGCCCGCACCACCTACATCAGCGGCGGCACCTTGCGCAGTCCCTCCACGAGTGCGGATTTCGATGTGGCGGATTTTGTCGTGATTCAGAACAACACGCAGGGCGATCTGGTGATCAGCTCCGTCATTGGAAATAACTTCGCGGCTTCACCACAGACTGCCTTCACCAAGAGCGGCGCTGGCACTGTCGTCTTGGAGACTGTCACGCACACCTATACCGGCACCACCAATGTCACCGATGGCACGCTTTATTTGAAGTCGGGGGCCATCAGCGCCTCCACGCAGTTTACCTTGGGTGGTGGCACGACCAGCGGCAAACTCAAGGTGGGCAACAACACCCAGGCCGTCGGCCTGCAGGGCGACTGGCTGCGGATCCAGGGTATTGGCACACAGAACTCACTGGTGGGCGGAGGCACTTTCATGGCGAGTTTCCTCCTGGATACGGACAGTCTCACGAGTGATTTCCGACGTGGCATCGTGGGCGGCTCCGGGGAGTATGA
>JBGGMQ010000084.1:0-3071 GCA_041287975.1 Verrucomicrobium sp.
CCGAGATCGCCGGTGCGCAGATACTCGGGGTCGGAGGAATGAGCAAGCCGGGCCTGGAACGTGTGTCTGGTTTCCTCGGGGTGATTCCAATAACCTGCGGCAATGTGAGAACCCCGGAGCCAGATTTCACCAGAGGTGCCAGGAGCGACCTCCTCGTGGGAGGCGGGGTCCACGATGCGGATCTCTCCATCGGTCCAGGCATGTCCGCAGGAGACTTTGCTCACTGGAGTGGTGCCTTCGCCAGGCGGAATAAAAGGTGGCTCTCCAGGAGGTCCACCGGCAACGAAAAGTGTTGCCTCGGCCAATCCATAGCAGGGGTAAAGAGAGGATTCCGCGAAGCCTGCGGAGGCGAAAGCCCTGTGAAAATTTTGCAGAGACTCGGCGCGGACGGGTTCCGCACCATTGAAGGCGATCTTCCAGCAGCGGAGGTCCAAGCCCTCCAGTTGTGAGGGAGCGATCTTGCGCACACAGAGGTCGTAGGCGAAGTTCGGTCCACCACTGGTGTGGGCCTTATAGCGGGAGATGGCCTGAAGCCACCGGATGGGCTTGATGACGAATGCCTCGGGCGGCATCAAGACACAGTGAGCGCCCAGATAAAGCGCCTGGAGGACATTCCCGATGAGGCCCATGTCATGAAACAACGGCAGCCAGACCACGAATGTCGAGGTTCTGTCCTGTGCGAAAGCGTGCAGCAACATCTCATGATTCGCCATGAGGCTGGCATGCGTGACGATGACCCCCTTTGGCAAGGAGGTGGAGCCAGAGGTATACTGAAGAAAGGCGATGGAATGGAGACCGATATCCGGTGGTGTCCAGTCAGTGGCGGCATGCAAAGGCAGGGTGTCCGTAGGTACCCAAGGGACCGACTGCATCTCTGGCGACGCCTCCCGCTTGGGTAGCATGGCAGTCGTGGTGAATACCATGGCGGGCAGCGCATCTTCAAAGATGCACTGCAAGCGAAGCAGATTGCGATTGAGCCGCGGAGGGAAGGCTGGGACGGCGATAACGCCTGCATACAGGCAGCCGAACAATGCGGCCACAAACTCCACGCCGGAGGGGTAGAGCAGCAGCACGCGCTGCCCGGGTGCGATCTGAGCCGCCTGGAGATGAGAGGCGATGGCGCGCGCCTTCTCGTCGAGAGACGCGTAGGTGAGGCGAATGGATTCGTTCTCACCATCACCGAGGAAGGTGAGGGCCGGAGCCTCGCCCTGGCGCGCTACGGTACCTCGCAGGTGATCCACCCATGTGGAGTGACGGGAGGGGGCTGGGGACGAGGACGAGGATTCAGTGAGTGGCACCACGCTGGCGGAGGGTGTGTCAGGCAAGGTCGGGGAAGGGGAGGGAGGTTCTGCGAACGACCCGGCCAGGCAGGCCGCCCTGCTGGCGGAGGGTGAGGAGAGGAGCCATCTCCACAGGCAACGGGGAGGAAGGGATGACCTGAAAACGCTGGGCCAGAGCCGCGAGGATGAGCGGGCCCTCCAGCATGGCGAAACCCATGCCGAGGCATTGATGCCGCCCTGCGGAGAAGGGAAGAAACGCATACTTGTGCCGGCGGCTCTCGGGGTCTTCCTCGAACCGCTCCGGGCGGAACGCCAAAGGTTCTGACCAGTGGGCGGGATGGCGGTGGGTGGTATAGGGGCTGATGAGCACAGAGCCGCCTGCGGGAATGTCGAGCCCGCCCACGGTTGTGGCTGCCAGTGACCTCCGCATCATGAACCACACTGGGGGATACAGCCGCATGGCCTCCTGGAAGACTCTACGGGTGAATGGCAGGCTGGCCAGGTCTGAGTAGGTGGGAGGCCGGCCCTGCAAGGTTTCATCCAACTCGTGCCACAGCGCAGCCTCGGCTTGCGGATGGGTCGCGAGCAGGTGCCAGGTCCAGGCGAGGATGACCGCAGTAGTTTCATGACCTCCCAGGATCATGGTGACGATCTCATCGCGGATCTGCTTGTCCGACAAAGGAGCGCCCGTCGTGCTGTCGGTGCCCTGGTTGAGCAGGCTTTGCAGATTGTGAGAATCTGGATTTGCTGAAGCGTGCTCGCGTGACTGAAGGATGATGCCTTGGACCAGGGAGTCCAACTCACCCAGGGCTGCTTTGAAAAGCACGTTGCGATTGGGGGGAAAGGTGTAGGCTTGGTTGAAAAACGTGCCCGCCAGCAATCCAAGATCCTCCACCAGGGCAGTGACGGCGCGGTCCACCTTTGCCAGATCGCTGCCCAGGCTGGTGGAGAAGAGGCATTGCAGAATGATGTCCAGGCTGAGCTGCCGCATCTGCGCGGAAATATCCAGCACAGAAGCGTCTGCAGCCTGCGTCTCCCAGTGCTGAAGCTGGACCGTGGTGCAGCGGCTGACGACGGGGAGAAATGCGTGTGTGCAGGGTTCCCTGAAGGCAGGCTGCATGAGCTTTCGCTGAGACTTCCAGTGAGGACCGTCGCTGGCGAGCAAGCCCTGACCCAGCAGGACTGTCAGTAGTGGAGTACGTACAAAATTCTGACTCTGAAGAATAGTGCGGACATCCTCAGGATCGTTGAAATAGAATATCTCGCCGTAGGTGGATTGATAGCGCACCCGGTCTCCCTGCTCCTCCACAAGGCGCGACAAAAACTGCAAGGGGCCGGGCAGCGCGGCGCTCAGGCCTGGCATTCGATGGTTGGATGTGAGTGGAGGGGCGCTCTCCATGCAGTCTGAAAAATGGGTGGGAATGCACCAGCATGGCCAAAAATGATAAATCTGGCAATAGCAAGTAGTGGGTTGACTGTGAGCCTATTCAGATGCTGTGAAATTATTGAGCGGGCAGGTCCGATAATTATCGATTCTGATACCGGGATAAGCTCTCCCTTCGCGCTCGTGAACGTGCGCAGTTGTCTGCGACTGGCAGGGGCTCTTTGCTCAAGCCTTTGCCGACAGGGCCGGGATTTTGTCGTCTATGGGGCGGCTCAATGCCCGTCAGACGGCTCCGCTGCGACAAGCTTCAGCAGGCCAGGGAAGCGCTGATTCAGTTCCTTTTTCCGCAGTGAGGTCATGCACTTGGTACCCTCGGTCTGGGTGTGGATGATGCCTGCCTGTCTGAG
>JBGGMQ010000085.1:0-5248 GCA_041287975.1 Verrucomicrobium sp.
GATAAAGGAAATCGCTTTCTTTTGAAAATATTGCCTTCGCCATTATAAAGTAACTACAATAATGCATTTCAGGGTTGCCAAAGAGGGCCCTAATATGTTTTTTATAGGTGCGTCACCAAGCAGCCCAGCTCTGGTTATGCGCCGTCCCGACTTTATCCGTCTTCCTCCGCAGGATTCAGCCCCCTGCCGAGTCAAGGGGCGCAAGCCTTCCGGGATCGCCCTGATCTCTGTGCTGAGCGTGCTGGCCCTCCTGATGGTGCTGGTGCTGGCGGTGATCTCGATGAGCCGTACGGAGATCCGCTCCTCCGCCTCTTACGCTCGCATCACGGATGTGCGCACTCTGGCCGACCTCCCGGTGAACGTGGTGATGGGACAGATCCGGCAGGCCACCTCGGGGCTTGGGGAGACACGCACCTGGGCCTCCCAGCCGGGCATGATCCGGGTGTTTGGCACTGAGGCGGGCGCTCAGGGCCGCTCCCGTCTGCTCCAAGCCTACCGCCTCTACTCCTCCGAGGCCATGGTGGCAGGAGCCACGTTTGATTCCAGCCAGGAAGCAGCCACTCTGACAGATTGGGAATCGAAAGCCGCCCTCTTCACCGATCTCAATGAGCCAGTGGTCACGCCCCTGCGGACCGGCACGGAGACCACCCTGCGCAAGACCTTTCCCATCATGGACGTGAGTGTCTTTGATGCCAATGGAGACGGCACTGCCGACATGGTGGGCACGAGTGATGGCAAGATCGATGGGGCGCGACTGCTGACAGCGGCCCCAGGCAGCAGTGCCACCCATCCCCTGCCCCTGCCGGTGCGCTGGCTCTATGTGTGCCAGGATGGGCGGCTCGTGGCCCCTACGACAGGCAACGGAAGTGAAGCCACGTTTGACTCCAGCATGGTCACGGCTTCAAATCCCATCACGGGACGAGTCGCCTTCTGGACAGACGATGAGTCCTGCAAGGTGAACATCAACACCGCCAGCGAGGGCACCCCATGGGACGTTCCGCGGGGCACATCCTGGCAGGACCAGAACTGGGCCATCTTTCTTCCAGGTCAGAATGAGTTTCAGCGCTTCCCTGGACACCCTGCCATGACCTGTCTCAGCACGGTGATGAAGAGCTTTGACCCGGCCTTCAACCGCCTGGAACAACGCCCCGGGTCCGCCTACACGGCAGGCACGGGCGTGGCCACCTATGATGACCCGGACTATTTCAAGAATCTCTATCAGATGCTGCCCCGGACCAACTGGGGTGAAACAGGCGAGGGCTCCCGTGCCGGCACTACCGCAGTGACCAGCAACAGTGGCCTGCCTGTGAAGAGCGAGCGCATCTTCGCCTCAGTGGACGAGTTCTTCTATGCCTCCAACATCGACGGGAACGGCAAACGCCTCGCCAACGGCCCCACAGGCAGGATCGATGGCAACGAGATCCGTATGTCCCGAGCCTTCCTGACTGCTCACAGTCGAGCTCCGGAGACAAACCTCTTCAACCGTCCCCGCCTGAGCCTTTGGCCGCTCTTTGCCGATCCCAACGTCCGCAATACCAAAGACAAGCTCCTCGCCTTTGCCGCGACGGCGGCGGGGCAGACGGCTGCCTACTACCGCGCTCAACGCTGGACTTCCGACTCCTCTCCCGGGTCATCACAGAGCCCCGACGCCGACTTCAGCCTGCAACACAACCAGCAGCTCTTCGCCTACCTGCAAACGCTGACCGGCAAACCTGTGCCCGGCTTCGGCCCAGAGACCTTCGCGACAAAATACGGTGAACTGGGGCGAAACCACATCCTTCTCGAGATGTTCGACCTGCAACGCTGGGGGCTGAACTCCTGGTATGCCGAGCGCGATGCCGGTGGTGCAGTGAACTTTGCCAAGAGCTACGCTTTTGTACCGCCACGCGCCTACGTGCGACCCTCGGGAGGCTGGGTGGGTGAAAGCACGGCGATTCCCACAAAGGTCAGCAGCGTCCCCGATGGATCTGCCGTGCCTCCCGATGGTCTGAAGGGGTTTGGCCGCTGGCCCACGGTGGTAGAGGTGTCCGTGATCTTCATGCCCACGGAGATGAAGGCGAAGAACAACACCACCCTGCGAGACAGCTTTGACACGATCGAACAGAACAAGGCGAAGTTCGAGGGCGTAACCAACATTCACGCGGACAGCGGCCCTACCTGGACGCCTCCGAGCGGCGCTGGCCAGAACTGGGCAGACCGTACGCTGAAGATGCGCCCCTACATCATACTGCAACCCTTCACGCCCGTCGTGGGCATGCCCCCCTACAGTGCGAACATCCGCTACCGGATCGAAGGGCTGGAATCCTGGAAGATCAACGGTACCACGCCCATGTTCGCCGATATCGGCCTGCAAAACACGGTGCGGACGGAGCGTGCGAACGGCACCACGGATGAAAACGCGCATATGACTTCCTACACCGGGCTGCAGGCGATCATCATGGACAAGCTGCCTCGTGAGCACGTGGGCTCGCCCAATGAAAACACCAGCTACCCCTTCATAGGTCGCGAGATCCCTGTGGACCCGAATACGGGCACCTTCACGTTTCCCGGCAACCCTGGGGACGACGGCAGCAATCAGGAAATCACCATCAAGATTTACTCCGGGTACGGCCCCTCCCCCGGCCCCAATGATCCCCCGCTGCAAACACTGAAGGTGCGCTTCCCCACGGTGAAGCTTCGCACGCCACGCCTGTATTTGGGTGAGTGGAAGGACACTCCCCTCATGGGCCTGCAACGTCGCATTGACCAGGGGAGTTTCCAGTCCGAGGTGACACGCCCGGGTGATGTGATGCGCTCGATGGTCATTGATGCCGCCCCCACGTCCCCGAGCGGGGGCGACTACCGGCTGATCGCCGCCAAGTCACTCGTCACGGCGGACCACTTCAAACCGCATCCCTATTATTTCCATGATGCCGACGGCACACAAGGGGCATTCAAGTATGAAGCGCAGAGTCTGCGACTGGCCTCCAAGACCCACACGGGGCACTACGGCCATCCCAACATCACGCCTCCGGGATACTTCGACAGCATTGCCGATGGGGCGCAGCACTCCTGGCAGACGGCAGGTTGGGAATGGTCAGGGTCATCCCCCAACCTCTCCAGTACGAAGCCCTACGGCTTGCTGAAGGGTGTCTTCTACTGGCAGGACTGCCAGCCTGCTGGCCCCATCCGGCTCAACGGGGCGTACAACGCTGCCAACCGCCCGGGTGATTGGGACAACGGCATAGGTCGCGTGGAAGACGGACCGTACATCAACAAGCCGGATGAAGGCGGCTATGACGGCAGTGCGAACAAATATTTCGAACGGGGAGGTTTCGCTGAAGACAGCGGCAAGGCCTACTCGCCCAATCGCCAGATTGCCTCTGCGGTGGCCTTTGGTTCGCTGCCCACGGGAGTGCATGGCAATGGATCCACCCCTGTCTCGCAGCCCTGGCAGACGCTGCTCTTCTGTCCCAATCCTCCGTCACGCACCACTGAGGCCCTGCAACCTCCGACTGCGGCGGATCACTATGGATTTGCCGCACCGAGGGATCACCTGTTGCTGGACAGCTACTGGATGCCCATCGTTGAGCCTTACGCCATCAGCGAACCCTTTTCCACGGCTGGCAAGGTGAACTTGAACCACCAGTTGCTTCCTTTCACCTACCTGCAGAGGGCCACGGCTCTGCACGCAGCGTTGCGCAGTGTGCGCGTGCGCGCCATGCCTGCAGCCCTGGCCTGGGTGGGCAACAGTGACCGTACGAACTACCGGGACATCACCAATGGGGTGGAAGAATGCTACAAGTCCTCCGGCCACTGGATGAAGTTCGAGACCACTTACAATGTGAATGCGGCGGAGACACTGCGAGCATTTGACCAGCGGTTCAATACACAAAAAGATGTCTTCCGCTCTGCCTCGGAGATCTGTGAAGTGTTCCTGATCCCGCAGAAGATATCTGACCGTACCTACAGCACGGCCGCTGGCGGCAAAGGGGACCGGAACCCTACCTACAATGAGATGACCGACTGGTGGAACGGGAGCCTGAACGTGCAAACGGATGGCATGGAACTCACGGGTGACAATACGCGCGAGTCCCCGTACAACCAGCTTTTCCCACGGCTCACCACGAGGTCGAATGTCTACCAGGTGCACTATCGGGTGCAAGCACTGCGCAAGGCTCGCTCCACCGCTCCCCACCTGTGGGATGATACCAAGGACATGATTGCGGCTGATCACCGGGGCTCGGCGATCATCGAACGCTATCTGGATCCCAATATCACCCAACTGCCCAATTTCATCACTGAGCTGAACCGGCCGGATGCGGCGCTTGATGATCACTACCGCTTCCGGGTGATTGAGCACAAGCAGTTCACACCGTAGGACATTAGTGCTCTCCGCGAACCCCAACCCCTCCCCTGTCATGAACTCACTGCCGTCCGCCTGCCTTCGCCAAAGGGTGCGTCGACCGTGGGTTGTCAAAGGGTTCTCGCTGGTGGAGGTCACCCTGGCCGTGGCGGTGACGGCGACTGTCGCCATGTCTTTGCTTGGCCTGCTACCCGCCGGACTGGATGGCATGCGCCAGTCGGCCAATGCGTCTGCCCACGCCAGGATTTTGCAGACCCTGGCTGGCCAGTGTCAGATGACCTCATGGGCGGAAATCACCAGCACCGGCTACCAGAGCCGCACCTATGCCTTCGACTACCAAGGCGGTGAACTGGACAGCGCCCAGGAGTCGGAGGCGACGTATTTGGCCCGGGCGCAGGTGAAAGCCGCGCCACCTCTGCCGGGCAGCGCCGATACGAATGCCCGTTTGCGACTCATCAACATCGAGATTGTGAACGGCAATCATCCAGAAGTCTTCGGGACATCGAAGGCTGAGAGACACA
Source organism: Verrucomicrobium sp. (assembly GCA_041287975.1). GTDB lineage: Bacteria > Verrucomicrobiota > Verrucomicrobiia > Verrucomicrobiales > Verrucomicrobiaceae > Verrucomicrobium. The sequence continues at coordinate 4,867 of JBGGMQ010000085.1, forward strand.
CGACTCAAATCGCCCAGATGGATGACACCCCCTAGCTGCCAGTATCAGCCTCCGCCTCTCCGCTGAAAGCGTGGGCCGCCTGTTTCACCAGCACTTCCCGCACCTGCCATGAAAAGACGCCTCCCTGCTTTCACCGTAGCTGAGTTGCTGGTCGCCATGACCATCACCATCATCTTGCTCGCCCTCCTGGTGCAGATGCTGGGCACCACGCAACAGACCTGGCAGCGTACCAAGTCCCAAGCCGCGGCTTTCCGCGATGCACGAGCGGCATTTGAGAGCGTCACCCGTCAACTTTCCCAGGCCACGTTGAACAACTACTGGGACTACAATGACCCTAACAATCCTACGTTTTATCAGCGGCAGTCTGAGCTGCACTATGTGT
>JBGGMQ010000086.1:0-2587 GCA_041287975.1 Verrucomicrobium sp.
ATCCACCCGCAGTTCCAGGTTGGCCACTTGGGCATCGCTGTCATCGGAGTCGGGCTTCTTCACGCCGTCCAGGGGAGGGAACTCCAGACGCAGACTGTACCAGCCAGCGCGATCATCGGGGAAAGTGATGTCATCTGCCCAAGTGCCGTTCGCGGTGAAGGTCACGGGCTTGGTGAGGATCGTCCGGTTGCGGTCGTCAGTCACCGTCATGGTGGCAGTGGCGGGCTGCGCCCCCAGGGAGAGCACATCCCCATTGCGGTGGCGCGTCAGGGCCTTCACATGCGCCGTGTCGCCTGGCTTGTACACGGGTCGGTCAGAGAACAGGAAGGTCTCGAACCGGTCTTTGAACGGTGACTCCCACGCCACATTGATGCCCTGGCCCCAGAGACCGATGCGATCGCCTTGTTCGCCGAAGTTCAGCGCCGTCGTTTCCTCACCTTTCTTGGCGAGCGCCCACACCGCCCCTTTGGCTGGGATCTTGGCGAAGCCGCTGGCATCCGTTTGGCCCGTTTGCAGCAGTCCTTGTCTGGAGTCAGCCAGCGTCAGCTGCACCCCAGGCATCGGCAGGCCGGTCCGCAGAGAGAAGGCATACACCAGTGCATCCTGCTCATTGGTTTTGACCAGCAGGCCAATGTCGGTGAATTCGACAATGGATCGGTTGATGATGGTGCCTCCCGGAGCCTGGTCCTGAGCCGTCGCTTCGATCTCGATGAAGACAGGCGCCGCCGGGCGTTGCCCCAGGATCTCCTTCCAGCTCAGCTCCATGTAGGTGGACTTCTGCAGAGCCTGCTGATTCTTCAGCGTCTTGTCATAGATCACCGTGCCGGGGAAGGCGTCGAACGGGTTGTCCTTGATCTTCTGTGCCGCCTTGTTGGTGTCCGAGGCATGGGGATCGTAGGTGTCTTGATACAGCGTGCGGGCTTTGATCAATTCGCCGTCGGACAGTTGTTTGACGCGGATGCGCAGATCCTTGAAGTTCGCCGCATACAGGTCGAAGAGGCCCTTGCCCGTCGAGAGCTGGGTGTTGGCAATCGCCGTGGTGGAGACGAACACATTGCCCGGGGTGAAGGTCACCGTGTCCCGGGAAGTGGTGGCCAGAGGCAGGCCGTCTGCACCGGGGAAGCCCGCCATGAGCGTCACCGTGTAGGGCTGGTGCAGCGTGAAGTCACCCGCGATGGTCACGGAGTTGTAGCTGGCCACAATCTTCATGCCGCCCACAGGAGGCTCCACCTTGATGTAGGGGGCGATTTTCTGGCCCGCATCCGCAGGCTTGATCTCGGCTGCGGCGATCTGCTTGTTGAAATTGATCTCAATGGCGTGCGGTTCGTCAAAGTGCGGCGTCGCCACGAGTCGCTTGATGGCCAGAGGCAGAATGTTGCCCCACTGGCGGGTGTCATCCTCGCCGAGGGTGGCATTGCCTGCGGTATTCGTGACCGTGCCGGGAAGCATCAGCACCCACTCTTTGCCGATCGGCAGGGGATTCGCCGTCTGGATCACCAGCGCATTGGGCCGGGTTTCGGTGAGCTCCACCTTGGGCTTGGTACCGGCGATCTGCTCATCCCAGGTCTGCACGAGCTCCGTGTGATACTGTTTTTTGAAGTCTTTGCCGGTCGCGAGGCGGGCCGTTGCCGGGATCCGCGCCTGGCTGGATTTGCTCACGAAGTACGCCTGCCGGGCAACCTCCGCCGGATTCACCCGGTCGTTGAACTGAAGCAGGAAGAACGGGGTGCGTTGAGCGGAGTCGCCGGAGTAGTACGGGTACGCCCGCCATTCATCGGCCACCTTCAGGCCCTCGGTCGCATATTCACCCAGTTCGTCCCCGGTCACCGCATTTCCTTCCAGGTCTTTGAGCTCCTGCCGCAGGCTGAACTTGTAGGTTGTGGCAAAGGTCGGTGGCTGGGTGAAGCGGAACTGGCCACTCCGGGAACTGGTCCACTTGAACTCACCCGTGATGCCTGGCGAGGCGACCAGAGGCGAGTTCTGTTCCACGGATCCCACCCGATCTTTCCCCACCATGGGCGACTCGAACCGGAGTTCGACGGTGGACGTCGGAGTGAGGGTATCGGGTTCAATCACCAGTTCGACGGCGCCAACGGCGCTGGCAAAAAAGGCGCATAACGCAACAGCTAGGGCACAGGTTTTCATGGAAAAAAGACGGTTGGGGGCAGCCTATCAGAGTCAGGCACCCTTGACGATGCCGGACATCACCCTTTTTTGTCACTCTCCAGTCGCTCGTGACCGCCCCTCCTTCAATCTGTCGCAGAATTTCGCACGATCCCGTTTTTGCTTGAGTCGGGTGCCTTCCGGCGGGTAATACGGAGCATGCGAAGGGTGTGCGTTTACTGCGGTTCAAATTTTGGGAGCAACCCGGCCTTCACAGCGGTGGCCGCAGAGGTCGGTGCCAAGATCGCCCGCAGCGGTCTCGGGCTCGTCTACGGCGGCGGCAGCGTCGGGCTCATGGGCGTGCTGGCAGACGCCGCGCTCGCAGAGGGAGGCGAAGTCATCGGCATCATCCCCAAGCGGCTGGTCGAGCTGGAAAAGGAGCACAAAGGCGTGACCCAGCTCATCGAGGTGGGGAACATGCATG
>JBGGMQ010000087.1:0-4105 GCA_041287975.1 Verrucomicrobium sp.
GGCCTGCGCTTTACGGAAAGCCGCGTTCCCGGACCTACGGAATTCACGGACCTCATTGAGGTGCAGGTGGGTAGCGGCGACCAGACGGCGGTGATCGCTGGCTCGTTCTTCGGTGGCGATCCTCGCATTGTGAAGATCAACGGCCGCCGCGTAGAAGCCCGTCCGGAAGGCACACTGATACTTCTGGAAAACGACGACCGTCCAGGGATGATCGGTGCCTATGGCACGATCCTGGGCAAGCATCAGGTAAACATCGCGAACATGTCCCTGAGCCGAAATGAAGAGGGCGGCACCGCCCTCACGCTTCTGACCCTAGACTCCGCCCCTGCTGCCGAAGTCATCAAGGAACTTGAGCAAATTCCTGGCGTGAAAAGAGTCTACTGCATGGTGTTGGATTCGTAATTTCCCCTGCGATCCCAACGCTGGTTAGCCCGATCCCTGCTTTGCCAACCCGGCCGCTTTCGGCCTTCTTCCCCATGTCCCACCCCTTCCTTGACGAATCGTTTCACGTCCGCTGGTCCACTCTCGCACCGGAGGCCATTGAAGCAGACATCGACAAGGCGCTGGAACTGGCGGAATCGAAGCTGAACGCGGTGATTGGCCAGCAGCGGGGCGGGCTGACGTTTGCCAGCGTGATGCTGGGCTATGAAGACGCCCTGCGGGAACTGAATGAGGCATGGGGCCTGGTGACGCACCAGGATTCCGTGTGCAACTCCCCTGCCCTGCGGGACGCGCACAACGCCAAGCTCCCCAAGGTGACGGCGTTCTTCGCCAAAATCCCGTTGAACAGTGATCTTTGGGACCTGATCCTCACCTACAGCAAGACGGATGAGGCTCGCGACCTGACCGGTGTGCGCCGGCGTGCACTGGACGAGACCCTGGCGTACTTCCGCCAGCATGGTGCGGACCTGCCAGCAGAGAAGAAGAATCGGCTCGAGGAAATCGAGTCCGAGCTTTCCCAGGCGACGCAGAAGTACTCAGAAAACGTGCTCGATTCCACGAACGCATGGGATCTGGTGATCGACAATGTGGAACGCCTCAAAGGGCTGCCGCAGAGTGCGCTGGACGCCGCCAAGGCCGACGCGCTGGCCAAGGGCTTTGGCAGCGAAGAAGCACCTCAATACCGCTTCACCCTCAAGGCTCCGTCCCTGATCCCGGTCATGGAGCACCTGGAGGATGAAACCATCCGCAAACAGGTGTGGGAAGGCAGTGGCTCCATCGGGAAAGACGGCCAGTATGACAACACCGACTTGATCTGGCAGATCCTGCGCCTGCGCCATGAGAAGGCGCAACTGCTCGGCAAGGCCAACTTTGCCGACTACATCCTGGAGCGCCGCATGGCCAAGACGGGCTCCACGGCGTTGCATTTCACCGAACGTCTGCACACTCGCATCAAGCAGGCATTCGATCGCGAAGTCGTGGATCTGCAGGAGTACAAAGCCGACAAAGCGGGCTCCGACGTCAAGCTCCTCGAACCCTGGGAAATTGCCTTCTGGGCTGAGAAACGCCGCGAGGAGCGTTATGAGTTTGATTCAGAAGAACTGCGCCCGTACTTCCCCGTGGACGGCGTGCTCAGTGGGATGTTCAAGCTGGCCGAACGGCTGTTTGACATCCGCATCATCGAGCGAGAGTCCGCCTACTATCCTGTGGGGAGCACTCCGGCACTGGATGAAAGTGGCCAGCAAGGCCCCGTGGAAGTGTGGCACCCCGAGGTGAAGTTCTATGAAGTACGCAACAAAGAGGGCGTGCACACAGGCAGCTTCTACGCCGACTGGCACCCCCGTGATGCCAAGCGTGGCGGAGCCTGGATGAACTATCTCAAAGGCGGCTGGCCCGGCGACAGCGAGCGGGAACGCCGTCCGCATCTCGGCCTGATGTGCGGAAACATGTCGCCGCCGGTGAATGGCAAGCCTGGCCTGCTGACCCACGACGAAGTCACCACCGTGTTCCATGAATTCGGTCACCTGCTGCACCAGTTGCTGGGCACCGTGGAGATCCCCAGCATGAACGGAGTGAACGTGGCCTGGGATTTCGTGGAACTCCCCTCCCAGCTCATGGAGAACTTCTGCTGGGAACGTGAGAGCCTCGACTTTTTCGCCAAGCACAATGAGACCGGGGAAAAGATCCCTGATGTGCTTTACAAGAAGATGATCGCCGCGCGCAACTACATGAGCGCGGTCTCCATGATGCGCCAGCTTTCCTTCGGCAAACTGGACCTGGAGCTGCACATGCACTATGCCACGGAGCAAGCCGCCGATCTGGACGCGCTGACCCGCCGGATTGTGAATGACTACACCTTCCCGACCGAAACGCGCCCTCCCACGATGGCCCGCCGGTTTGGCCACCTCTTCAGCAGCCCCGTCGGCTATGCCGCCAGCTACTACAGCTACAAGTGGGCCGAGGTGCTGGATGCGGATGCGTTCACGCGCTTCCAGCACGAAGGTGTGCTGAATCCCGTCGTGGGGCGCAGTCTGAGGGATTGCATCCTGAGCAAGGGCAACAGTGACGATCCCGCGAAGCTCTTCCGCGACTTCATGGGCCGTGATCCTGATCCGGATGCGTTGCTGGTGCGGGCTGGGTTGGCGTGAGTTTAAGTAGCGCAGATTGGCAATCTGCGCTTACTCCCCATCATTCCCAATCGCCTCCACGGGGCAGCAATCGAGGGCGTCGGCACATTGGGCCATCTCTTCGGGAGTCGAGGGTTGGCGCTGGACGAAAGAGAGGCCTGCGCTGTCGTCACGACCAAAGATGGATGGAGCGATCTCGCGGCACCGGTCACAGTCAATGCAGTCGTTGTCGACGTAGAAGGGACCGGAAACACTGCGAGCGACTTTGTTTTGGGAATCAGGCATGGTGGGATGGCGGATTGAAAGTTCGCCACCATCATTCCTCACCGCATTCGTTGCGTTAAATTCATTAATGTCATATATTCATGCTTATGGCGCATGAATACTTGGCAACTCGTCCGGTGGATTTGTATTCCATGCACCTGTTTGAACTGGTGGCGCGGCATGGGAACTTCACGCGGGCCGCGGAGGTCGCGGGGCTCTCCCAGAGTGCGGTGACGCGGCAGATCCAAGGGATGGAGCAGCGCCTGGGGGTGGTGCTGCTGGAGCGAACCACACGGAAGGTCGCGCTAACCTCGGCGGGACAGGCACTGCTGGCAGAAGCGCGACAATTGACCGGAGCGCTGGACGCAGGCTTGAGGCGGTTCCGGGAAGAACATGTGGAGGCTGCAAAGACGGTCCGGGTGGGGTTTTCGCGCTCGGTCGGGCTGGCATCGCTGCCGGGGTTTCTCGTTCCTTTCCACCGGAAGTCTCCAGAGGTGCATTTGCAGATCTCTCACGAAGCAGGCTCCGGCCTGCTGGCTTCGCTGGCAGATCACAAGATCGACATCGCCATCCTGACCGCGCCGGAGAAAATCCATCCGACGCTGGAGGTGCAGCACAGCTTTACTGATGAGTTTGAACTGATCGTGGGAGCAGATGCCGAGCTGCCGCCTTCTTCTGGCGAAGGCTCCTTCAGCGAGTGGATACACCGGCAGACCTGGATGCTGCTGGGACAACAAAGCCACACCGGGCAGAAGCTTTCGAGCTGGCTGCGGAAGCAGGGCTATGAGTTGAAGCCTGCCATGGAACTCGACAATTTTGAGATCCTCATTCAGCTGGTGGCGATGGGTTTGGGGGCAAGCTGGGTGCCAAGACGAGCCCTGGCGGCGTATCCGAGAAAGCGGGCTTTCATCCGGGTGCCAGTGCCGCAGCGGTTCCAGCGCGAGATCGTGATGGTCACCCGCCGGAGCAAGACTTTGCCAAAACACCTGCAGGACTTGATTGATGGAGTCCTGTTCAGTTAAACTGCCCATCCACCATGGAAAACGAGCACGACGATTCCGAAGCCCCTTCCCTCATCCCTCTCACGGCCGAGCAGGCGCGGGTGCTGGGCTGCCTCATTGAAAAAGAGTCTACAACTCCCGAGGCCTATCCGCTGACGCTGAACTCCCTGGTGCTGGCCTGCAACCAGACGACCAATCGCGAGCCCGTGGTGCGGTATGATGAAGCAACCGTGATGGAAGCCCTGGATGGCCTGAAGCGGCGCGGCTATGTGC
>JBGGMQ010000088.1:0-2604 GCA_041287975.1 Verrucomicrobium sp.
AGATTTCCGGGTCAGGTTTCTTCACCCCTTCCTCTTCGGAGATGAGGATTGCGCTGAAATGATGCGATGCCCAAGGCCGTGATGGTCCTTTTCTGAAACTCGGTACGGCCATTGGTGATCAGTCCCAAGGTGTACTTTGTCCCGAGGTCGGTCAGCATCTCGTGCAGTCCAGGAAAAGGACGGTAGAAATCTCCCACACAGGCGAGAAAGTCCGCGTACAGCTCCTCCCAGGAAAGTCGCACGAGGGAGAGTTCTTGGACCAGTGCTTGATAGACAGCATCCTTCCACTTCAATCCTCGCGCATCCAGCCGGATGAAGGCCTCTACAAACTCCTCGCGGGCGGTGTCTCCCAGGCGTGACTGAAACTTCTCGAACTGCGACACCGCAAAGGCCTGGATGGATGAGTCCCGGTCCAGCAGCGTCCGATCAAGGTCAAAGAGGACGGCGCGGATCATGGGGGACGGAAGTCCGGAACCTCAGGGCGCTATGCGGCGTAGTTCTGCGGGAAGAGCCGGCGCTCGATCAGTTCAATGAGGATGTGCAGCACCTTGATGTGCAGCTCCTGCACGCGGTCGGCATAGGAGCCGCCGGGGGTGCAGAGGTAGACGTCACTCAACGCTTCCAGTTCCGGGCTGCGTTTGCCGGAAAGGATGATAACCTTCAGGCCCAGTTCCTTCGCCGTGCGGGCTGCGGCGATGATGTTTTTGCTGGTGCCGCTGGTGCTCAGGGCGAGCAGGCAGTCGCCTTCGCGACCGTGCGCCTCAATGTAGCGGGAGAAAACGCGCTCATAGCCCATGTCGTTGCCCACACAGGTCAGGTGCCCCGCATCGCTGATCGCGGTTGCACCCAGCGCCGCCCGGTCTCCGCGATACCGGCCGCTCAGCTCCTCAGCGAAATGCATAGCGTCACACATGGAGCCGCCGTTGCCACAGGAGTACACGCGGTTGCGCGTTTCGAACGCCGCGATCAAGAGATCCGCCGCCCGTTCGATGTTGGCCAGCGCCTCGTCATTGGCGAGCAGGTTGGTCAGAGCCACATGGGCTTCGCGAAGGCTGGATTGAATGGAGTCGATCACGGGACAGTTACTCTTTGGTCGGGGATGCCTCCCGTCAAGGTCACGATACGAACGGCTTCGCCCCTTTGCACAGGCGATCCGGTTTCTGGGAAGGGGAGAACGAATTCAATTTTACGAAAAGCAGATGCATTCCCGCCAATCCCGGCTAAAAAGCGACAGGTGGTCAAATAAACACCATTCCACTGCACCCGCCGACCTTCGACGGACGAATTGGATGGGTTACACCCCCGCTGAGTTTCCGATTCGCCTGTTCCCTTTCGTCCCCCATGTCTGCCCGTACGAAAAAAGCTTCCGCTCGTAAATCTGCCCCCACCACCCCGGCGGCTCCCGTGCCTGCCACGGACAACTTCATCCACGTGCGTGGGGCGAGGCAGAACAATCTGAAGGGTTTCGATCTCGATCTTCCGCTGGGGAAGCTCAATGTCATCACCGGGCCGAGCGGCTCCGGGAAGTCCTCTCTCGCCTTCGACACCATCTACGCTGAGGGCCAGCGTCGCTATGTGGAGACGTTCTCCCCCTACACCCGGCAGTTCTTTGAGCGGATGGACAAGCCCAAGGTGGACGCCATTCACGGCATCCCTCCTGCGATCGCCATCGAGCAGGTCAACAACATCCGCTCCACACGCTCCACCGTCGGCACCATCACGGAGATCAATGACTATCTGAAAATGCTCTTCCCCCGGTTGGCAGAGGGCGAGTGCCCGGAGTGCCACCGCCCGGTGCGTCCGGAAACGCCGGAGAGCATTCTGAACACACTGCTCCACGAGCACACGGGGGGCACTGCTTTGCTCCTCTTCGGCGTGCCTGTGCCGCCAGATACGGCAGTGGCGGACTTTTTCAGTTTTCTCCAGGCGCAGGGCTATGTACGCGTGCTCATCTTCGGCGAAGTGATTCGAACCGAGGAGCCGGATGCCATGAAGGGGCGCAAGCTGCCCGCCGTGGTGCACGTGGTTCAGGATCGTATCGTCCTCGAACCCGCCAACAGACCCCGGCTCACCGAAGCCATCGAGGTCGCCCTGCGCCATGGCAAAGGGCAGGTGAGCATCTCCATGGTGTCCACTCCCCCTGGCCCCGCCAAGGCCAATGGTAGCGGCACCCTCTTGAACTTCTCCACCGACTGGAGGTGTGCGGATTGCGACATCCGTCTGCCCCAGCCCACGCCAGGTCTCTTCAGTTTCAACAACCCCATTGGGGCCTGCCCCTCCTGCCGTGGCTTCGGCCGGACGCTGGGGCTGGACATGGGCAAGGCCATGCCAGACGAGACCCTCAGCATTAAAGGCGGACTGGTGCGGGCTTTCCAGGGTGACACCTACAGCGAGTGCCAGGATGACCTGGAACGCTGCGCCAAGGCCGCTGGTGTCGATATCAAGACGCCCTTCAACGAACTGCCCGCAAAACAGCAGCGCTGGCTGGTGGAAGGGGACCGCAGTGATCCCGAGGAGGCTCATCGCAATGGCGAATGGTATGGCGTGCGGGGCTTCTTCAAGTGGCAGGAGAGCCGTGCCTACAAGATGCATGTCCGCGTCTTT
>JBGGMQ010000089.1:0-6990 GCA_041287975.1 Verrucomicrobium sp.
GCGTGATCGAACTCGATGTTGTTCACAATCACCGCCTCTGGGAGGTAGTGGAGGAACTTGGACCGCTTGTCGAAGAATGCGGTGTCGTACTCGTCTCCTTCAATGACAAAGAACTCTGAGTCCGTGTAGCGGGCTCCGACCTCGAAGTTGTCCGGCACACCGCCGATGAGGTAGCCGGGGTTCCTGGCATTGCGCTCCAATATCCAGGCCAGGATGGATGTGGTTGTCGTCTTGCCATGGGTGCCGCTCACCACGAAGTTGCGCTTGCCCTGCATCACTTCCCATTTCAGGAGCTCAGGGAGAGAGGTGTACGGCAGCTTGCGTTCCAGCAGGGCCTCCACTTCCGGGTTGCCGCGGGAGACAGCATTGCCAACCACGTACATGTCCGCCCCCTCGGGCAGGTTCTCTGGCTTGTAGCCGCTGTAGATCTCGATGCCCTGGCTTTCCAGCATGGTGGACATGGGAGGATACACCGCATTGTCGGACCCGGTGATCTTGTGTCCCTGCTCCCGGAAGGCGGCGGCTGCTGAACCCATGGCCGTGCCACAAATGCCGATGAAATGAAAGTGCTTGATCTGACTCATGAAGAAAGCGGGGGAATCCGGGAAAAAACTGGCTGAGCCGCGCTCCTTAGAGTGGGGCAGGCACTCGTGCAAGGCGAGTTTCACTTGGGAATGATCCCATCTATGAAGGTTGCCAGAGATCACCCCATGAGGTCTTGCAATCCAGAGAGAAACCCGGATAACGCGGATAGTCATGGAAACTGCTCCTGCATCTGGCACACCGCCCCTCGAAGTGGTCAAAACGCTGTATGCCGCCTTTGAGCGCAGGGACGTTCCCACCATCGCCAGCCTGCTCTCCAGCAAGGCGCTCATCTGCCAGTCGCCCACAGTTCCCTGGGGCGGCACTTATGAAGGGCTGGAGGGTTTTGCGAGGTTCTTCACCCTACTGACACAGCACCTAGACTCTAAAGTGAAATTTGAGCGATTCATCGATGCGGGGGAGCACATCGTCGCGATCGGCCATACTTATGGGACAGTCCATGCCAACGGGTGCCCCTTCGATGCCCCCATCGCGCATGTCTGGAAAATCGAAGGCGGCAAAGTCGCCGCTTTCTTCCCCTATCTGGACATCCCCACCATGCAAAAGTCTCTGCGAGGTGAGGTCGAGGTCTCCGGTTAGAACCCCGGAGCACTGATGGTGGAACTTTCCACCTCAAACCGCTTCCGGCGCAGCATGCCGTCCGCGATTTCCAGGACCATTTCTTCAAGCAACAGGCGCAGATGGCTGCTGGGACGGTAGTCGCTGGGGGCGATGTATTTTACCCGGTCAGCGTGGGCTGTGAGCTGGTAGCACTTGCGGAAGCTGCTGCGGGTGGTGTCGGCAGGATTGTAGACCGCAACGGCATTGCCGCCGTATTTGCGCATGAGGGTGAAGCAGGGCACGTCTGTGGGGCCGTCACCGATATAGATCATGTGCGGGAAGGGAATGGTCCGCATGTCTGAGGGCATATGGTCATTCACGTCGTCACCGGGCTCCAGCATGCCTTTGTTGATGCGGAAGAGGTACTGGGTCTTCGTGGTGTGGCCAATGACGCGCTTCGGGAAGCTGATGCGGCCTTCGCGGTCCTCAGCAAATTCGCAGCCGAAGACGGCATTCACGTGGGAGCGGAGAGCGCTGCCTTCGATCAATTCTTTTAACCCGGATGAAATGATGTAGTGCTCCAGTTTGATGCCCATGGCCTTGTGCTCCGGGCGCAGAACGCCGTTCATTTCCTGGAACATCTCGGGAAGACCCGGGTAAAAATGCAGCTTGGAGCCGAGGGCTCGCAGTTCCGCGTTGCTAGGCCGCACGGGCGTGAGGCAGTCCAGCATGACCTTGAGGTAAGCCAGTTCGTTGTCGAAGCCATCCTCACGGACGAGGGCGTGGGCCTTTTTCCAGAACTGCTCCACGTTGATGCCGAAGTGGGGGAACACCACCTCGTCCGTCATGTAGTAGGGGCTGAGCGTCTGGTCGTAGTCGTAAACAAGTCCGATGGTGGTTTGGGCGGCGGCCATGAGGAAGTAGAAAGAGGAAAGAAAAGGCGGAACTGGGGAGGTCAAACGAGCGCATCGACCGCTTCGCGGAAGCCAGGGTGCTTGAACACGTAGCCGGTGTCCAGAGCAGCCTGGGGCAGGGCTCGCTGGCTCTCCAGGACAGCGGAAGACATCTCGCCCATGAGCAGCTTGATGCCAAATGCGGGTGCAGGAATAAAGGGGGAGGTGCCCACTGCAGCGGCAATCTGCCGGGTCATCTCGGCGTTGGTCACAGGATTGGGGGCGGAAAGGTTGAACGGCCCCTCGCAGGCTGCGTTTTCCAGTGCGTGCAGGATCAGGCCGACCTCATCGTCCAGATGAATCCACGGGACCCACTGCTTGCCGTCCCCCAGGCGGCTGCCGAGGCGGAGGCTGAAAATCTTCTTGAGCAGCTTCCATCCACCGCCGCCCTCACCGAGGACCATCCCAGTGCGGAGCAGGACCACCCGCATGCCGGGGATTGTGCGGGCCCCGTTCGCGGCATTTTCCCAGTCCCGGCATACTTCTGCCAGGAATCCGCCTCCCATGGAGGACTTTTCGGTCAGGATCTCATCGCCACGATGGCCATAGGCCCCCGTCCCAGAGGCACAGAGGAACACCTTGGGGCCGCCAGGGGCTGCTTTCAGGGCCGTCACGATGGCCTGTGTCACAGGGATGCGACTCTCGCGAATCTGGCGCTTTTTCTTGTCTGTCCAGTAACCCAGGACGCTTTCGCCTGCCAGATGGACGAGGGCATCCAGGCCGCTCACATTGAGCACGGGGCTGGCACTCAGATCCAGCACCCGGCATTCGACCGCCCACGGTGGCGGGGGCTGGGACTTGCGGGAGAAGACGACCACTTCATGACCACGACGCCGGGCCTCCTGGCCCAGCGCCGAACCAATAAAACCGAATCCACCCGTGATGCCGATGCGCATGCTCCACTCAACTCGCGAGCGGGTCAATTTTCAAGGCACAACGCGGCAGGGCGCGAATCGGCTGGTGTTTACCAGTCTCTGCGGCTGGGAGGAGGCGTGGCAAAACGGCTGCTTTCAGGAAAGGGATTCGCGCTCTCACGGCGCTGGATGTCTCCGGTGCGCCAGGTGGGATGGGGGTCCGCCACCCAAGGCTTGGGCGATGTTGAGGTGAACACTGCCACCCCGATCACGCCCACATTGCGGGTGTCGCCGTACTTCTCTGCCGCATAGGATTTGGCCACTTTGGCAAAGCGGAAGGCCGCCACGCGGTTCATGGAAACGCGCCAGCCTTCAATGCGGACAGAGCCGTGTGCAGGGATCACGTAGCCACGCTTCGCGTAGGAGGCAGGACGTCCGTCCAGCACATCAAGCCCGTCCACCGCGACCACGGCTTCCACCCGGCGGGAAGTCTCGTTCTTCAGGAGAATATCGTACCGCTCTCCGGGTTCACCGATAACGTAAAGGTGGCCGGCATCGTTGACGGCACGCTGCCAGCCGCCTTCGCTTTTGATGCCGAAGGAGACGAGTCCGTCCGCAATCTCATGCCAGCCGCTGGAGGATCGACGATCTCCGGTGGCGGCAGACACCCCCTGGCGGTCGTTGTAAAAGATTTTTCCCACGGCGGCAGGGCGGGAACTGGATCGGAGAAAGTGAGTACTGTCCACTTCCGAGTCGCGGGACTCACCGAATTCGGTGCCGAGACCGGGTCGGCGATAGGCCATCTCTGCGGCTCTGGACTGGCTGCCGCCGAGGGAATCACTGCGCGGGCCGATGCCGCCGCTGTCAGAGGCGACAGGGCTGGCACACTGCGTCCCGGTCAAAGCAAAGGCGAGAGCCAGGAGGCCACGGCAGGCCCCGGAAGCAGAGGGGATGCGCACGAAGCGGGGTGTGAAGAGCAAAGACCAGAACGAGGGTTTTTTCATGGGGCATTTTTTGGGTGACGGACTTTGCATGTGGAGAAACACCCGGACGTGACACGGATTTTCGCTGTCATACTGCGAACCAGGATTCGACGCAGGTACGAGGTAGTGAAGCTCTCACGCGGGAGATTTTTCCTTCGAGTGACGGAAATGTGATTTTCTGTTCGCGCTTGTCTGCATGAGGGCTATCAGATTGAACTACTTCCTGTGATTCTTATCCTTACAGCAGGCTTCGGCGATGGTCACAACACAGCCGCCCGCAACGTTGCGAGCGCGCTGCGACAGCTAGCCCCCCAAGAGGAGGCCCTGGTGGTGGATGTCTTTGATGACGCCCATCCCTTTCTGGCCCCGGTGATGAAGGACAACTACCAGATGCTCATCACGCGGGCACCTTCCGTCTGGGCCGCGATCTACAGCCGGTCTGCGAAGGTGAGCTTCGACGGGAAGCCCGATATTCTGGCGGGTTTGCGCAAGTCCGTGCTGGCGTTGCTGAAGAAGCACAAGCCACGGGCCATTGTCTGCACCTACCCTCTTTACCCCAAGCTGATCAAGCAGATCCAGACGACAGGCTTTGCCACGCCGCCGGTGTACACGGTCATCACGGATTCGATCAGCATCCACCCCATCTGGTTCATCGCCCCGAGTGAGGCGTATTTCGTGGCGGATGAAGATTCCCGCCAGAGTGCTCTGAGGCTTTGCCGTGGAGGCGATGACATCCAGATCGGCGGTTTCCCGGTGAGCCTGGATTTTGTGAAGAAGCCCACCCCTGAGGAGTGCGCCACCCCTCATGGCCAGATTCTCTACCTTCCGTCCACGAGTGTGAATCACGTCGCACGGACGCTGGAGGCGATCAAGCCTTTGATCGCAGCAGGGACGAAGCTTACGCTGCCCGTGGGCAAGCATGCCTCCCGTCTCTATCACGTGACCACGAAGTTCACGGACTCGCTCCCCGGGGCGAACGTTGAGATCATCGGCTGGACCGACCGCATCCCCCATCTGCTACAGACGCATGATTTCGTGATCTGCAAGGCCGGCGGTGCCATCTTGCATGAGGCACTGGCCGCGTGCTGTCCCGCCATCATCGACTACATCGTGCCGGGCCAGGAAGAGGGCAATGCGGAACTCCTGACGAAGCATGATTGTGGTGTGGCCACTTTTACCCCGGAAGAAACGGGCAAGCAGGCCGCACGATTCCTCGCGGACAACCGTGCGGTCGCCCGCAAGATGAAGGCGAATATGAAAACCCACAGTGAGCCGGAGGCTTCGCTTACCATTGCCTCCTGGGTACTGGCGCACGCCCCTGCCGCCTGAAGCCGAGTCCGAGACCCGGTGCTATACCGCTAGATCCGATCCATGCCTGCGCCTGCCCTGCTTTTCGACATCGGAAACGTTCTGGTCCATTTTGATTTTGTTCCTGCCGCAAAGAGGTTCGCGGCCCAGAGCGAGGCAACCGAGGCTGAAGTGCTCGACAGGCTGCGTCCCTTCAAGGACGATCTGGAGTCGGGCCAGATCAGTGATGAAGACTTCATCCGGGAGAGCATGGGTCTCATTGGCTTTCAGGGCACGAAAGAAGACTTCATCACAACCTGGGGTGACATCTTCACGGAGAACGCGCCGATGATTGAGCTGGTGAGCCGTCTACAGGGCACGGTTCCGCTCTACCTGCTCTCCAATACCAGCGGCCTGCACAAGGACTGGCTTTTTGCCAAGTTCCCTGTGTTTCAACACTTTGCCGGAGGCATCTACTCCCACGAAGCGGGCTGCATGAAGCCTCGCGACGAGATTTTTCACCTTGCCAGCACGACCTTCGACCTTGATCCGGCGAAGACCTTCTACATCGACGACCTCATCGATAATATTGCCGCGGGCAAGCGTCTGGGCTTTGTGAGCCATCACTACCATCACGACCGGCATAGCGGCCTGGAGAGTGAGCTCCAGCGCTGGCTGGCGCAGTGACACCAGCGTCACGCAAAAGCCCTCATTTTCGTTTTCCGTGCAGCATTGGTGGTGTAGGCTCCCGGCCTATGGACTTAATCAAACAGGCCCTGCATTTCGTCATGCACTTGGACGAAAGCCTCCCGGACTTCATCCGGCAATATGGAATTTGGATCTACGGACTGCTGTTCTTGATCATCTTCTGCGAGACTGGTCTGGTGGTTACGCCCTTCCTCCCTGGCGACTCTCTTCTCTTCGCCGTGGGAGCCATCGCCGCGAATGATGCCTTTGCCGGATCCCTCCGCCTTGAGTTCCTCATCCCGCTGATGATCGTCGCGGGCATTCTTGGCGACGCCGTGAACTACGCTATCGGACGCCGGCTCGGTCCTGCAGTGTTCAGCAAAGAGTCCGGCAAACTGCTCCGCAAAGACCACTTGCTCAAAGCGCAGGCGTTCTATGACAAGCACGGTGGCAAGGCGATTGTGCTTGCCCGTTTCGTGCCCATCGTCCGCACTTTCGCCCCTTTCGTGGCAGGTATCGGCCGTATGAAATACAGCTCCTTCGCCTACTTCAACATCGTAGGTGCCGTCGTCTGGGTGGTCAGTCTGACACTGGCGGGTTATTTCCTAGGCGGGTACTCGATCATCAAGAAGAACTTCGAAGCCACGGTCATCCTCATCATCGTGGTCTCCCTGCTCCCCATCGTGTTTGAATGGTGGAAGGCACGCAAGGAAGCAGCGGCGGCAGCAGCCGTTCCCGCAAAAGATGCGGAACCGACGGCCTGACCGGATCGTTCCCCAAAGCCCACTTCAAACAGCCCGGCGCCTCATTTGGGGGTTCCGGGCTTTTCTTTGTCTTTGCCCTGCAGTGCCCATTCCATGAAGCGGTAGATGACGGCGTTGGACTCTTCCGTAGGCTCGTGCGCGGGGCGATTGTGCATGCCGACGAAGTTGGGCACTCCCAGAAGGTTGTAAACTTGCCTCACACGGTTGAGATCGCGCCAGCGAGCCGGATAGTCCTCTGAGCCTCCGGAGACGAGGAACGGTCGCGGAGCCATCAGCGTCTGAAGCTCGCTCAGTGTCCGGCCCTTCTCGACCATGGTCT
>JBGGMQ010000090.1:0-2557 GCA_041287975.1 Verrucomicrobium sp.
CGGGCCTGGTCCAGATCAAATATGGCGGTCAGATCCGCGCTCTCCAAGGCCGCCAGCACCCGGGCATGGTTCTTTCCCATGGACCCAACTCCAGCGACTCCGACTCTGATGCGTTCACTCATGTGTGCGGCATGTTGGCCAGCGGAGTGACGAGCCGCAAGGGAAAAAGGGGCACGAGCTTGAAGCGGACTGCTCAGCGAAGTCGAGCTATCACACTCAGACCGGATGTCGCTCAGAACTGTATGACTTAGGAAGTCCCTGAAAAAACTTCCTTATTGCAGCAACGTCGTTGAGGTTCAATTCACTTGATCGGCGTGGATTTCTAAAACTGTGTGCTCTGCTGTTTACCCAGCCGAATGACGAACTGAAAGTCCATTCTGTTCCATTTTTGCCCGTGGCTTCAACAATCTGCTCAACTCCTTCGACGCGGGCATCTGAAAAAATGAGCCGCCAAGCGATACGCAGCATTTCATCGATCTCAAGTCGTTCAGCTCCTTCGACATCGCTGCAGGCAGGGGCCAACAAAAGAAAAAAAGCGGCTTTGACGTAGTCGCCCCCTTCCATAAGATCACATATTTCGATCACCTCACAGAATCGGAAGGCTGGCAAGTTAGACGCAGCGGAGCACGCGCCCGCGCATTGCCAACTCTCTTTGCTCACCCAAAATTGAATATCTTCCCTCGTGAAACGGACTTCAACTTTGCCGTGAGAACCCAACGAAGCCCCATAAACCGCTTCAAATTGATCGTCGGGGTCTGCTTCTGTCAATTCAAAGACATCTGCAACTGCGGCCCCAACCTGCCAGTCCACTAACAGGGTGTAGTGGAGCTGCCATACCTCTGGTGGAATGCGCGACTCGCTACTAATGATCACTAGGTTTTCGCAGATTTTTTTGTCGGCAAAAGTAACGCTCGACTACTCCATTCTTATTTCCGAATACCGCCCCCCTCACCCCAGCTCCGCCAGATACCGCTTCAACTCCTCGCGCATGTCGTCCCGCTGCAGGCCCCACCATAGGTTGGCCTTCACGAAATCCAGCTTGTTGCCAATGTCATGACGGCGGCCTTGATAGCGCACTCCATAGAGCGCCTCTTTCTGCATCAGCGCAGCCATGGCATCCGTGAGTTGCAACTCGCCACCCTTGCCGGTGGGGGTCTCGTCCAGTTGGGCGAAGATCGAAGGCGAAAGGACATACCTTGCTGATACCGCGAGACGGGAGGGGGCCTCAGCGATGCTGGGCTTTTCCACGAACTTGTCCGCCTTGAACACTCCGGGCTCCACCTCGGTCCCGCCGAGGATGCCGTAGCGGCTCACTTTTTCGGCGGGCACTTCCTCCAGCGCCACCGTGGAGCCGCCATGACGCTCATGCACATCCAAGAGCTGGCGCAGCACGGGCTTGGCACCTACGGAGGGGGATACGAGCGCGTCCCCCAAGAGGACCGCAAAAGGCTCGTCACCCACGTGCTCCCGGGCACAACGCACCGCGTCGCCCAAACCACCCATGCGAGGCTGGAAGACAAAGTGAATGCGGGCCAGGGATTGCAAATGGCGCAACTCAGCCAGCGTCTCATGGCGGCCTTTGGATTCCAGATCCGCCTCCAGCTCAGGATTCGCAATGAAGTGCTCCTCAATGGCGCGCTTGCCACGGCTGATGATCAGCAGAATGTCCGTGATGCCGCTGGCGACTGCTTCCTCCACCACATACTGGATCACCGGCTTGTCCACCACAGGCAGCATCTCCTTCGGCACCGCTTTGGATATCGGAAGAAAACGAGTGCCGAATCCAGCGGCAGGGATCACGGCTTTGCGCACTTTTGCAGTCATAGGAAACAGCAGTCTTGTCAGTAAGCGGTAAACAGAAAAGGAGAAATGAGAGCTCCGTGTGCCGGAAACCGCGTCGGTCCAGTCGTCAGATGATTTCAGGTCTGATCACCTCGATGTCACGCCCCTGATAGGCCTCGACCAGTTTATCAAACATGGCATCATCATCATAGGTGCCAACGATGGCTCCACCACTGCCGGTGAACTTGGCACTCGCCCCTACGGCGCGGGCAATTTCCACCATCTCAATGTTGCCTGGGCTGATCTTGTAGAGCCGGCGACGGACGTCGAAGTTCTCATTGAGAAGCGGGCCAATCTCTCGGCCCCTTCCGCTCAATAGCAGTTCCTTCACACGCTCAGCCAGATTCGCCCAGTGATACATGGCTGAAACCACGTCACGCTCGCCCCGGTTCCAACGACTGCGAATGTCATTGTGAAACACTTCCGTGCCTTCGCTCAATCGTTTCGTGTAGGCGACGTAGAGCTTTGGCAGCAGTGCGGGGTCCAGCTCTTCGTAGATGCCATGACCGAGGGTTTCCATGTGCCCGCGGTTGAAGTCCATGAACACCACCCCCTCGTACACCTGGATCACGCGATCCTGGAGGCCCGCTGGAATACCGAGCTCGTCATTCTCCACGCTCAGCACCAGATTCGGCTGGATGTGCTTCGGGATTTGGTCTTCCACCCCGTAGAATTCCATGAGGGCTCGCAAGCAGGCGCAGATGATGGCACTGCT
>JBGGMQ010000091.1:0-2540 GCA_041287975.1 Verrucomicrobium sp.
CCTAACCCACGCCCATCCACCCCGTCCCTCTCTTCATTCACCACCAACCTTGGCCATAGGGTCTAGGCCCACTATGAGCGAGAAAGACCCAAATCAGGCAGCGTTCGATAAGACGGCTCAGATTTTTCAAGAGCTGTGCCCCAACCACTACAAGAATCTCCTCGATCCGCTTAGGCCCAAGAGCACGGAGATCGGACAAGAGTTGGCTGAGAGAGTGAGCCGTGTCTTTGCCGAGAGATTTGGCCAAGAGAAAGCCCGAGAGTTTGCGATTCACGTCACGGGATTTCCGTCCGATACGGCTTTTCTAGTTGCCCTGTTCCTGTTTCCCGAGAGATTCACCGATGATGAAGTAGCCGCCGGCATTCGCTGTTTCGGTATAGAGGCGTCGCATCACGCCGTCGCCATTGCCAAGATGTTGAATTACACAGATGAGAAATAGAAACGTTGGGCCTAACCATTCGCTGCAGCCAACGCCGGAGAGCGGTTACAGTTCCGCTTCGCGGTTCACATCAATTGACCCGGCGCGGCTGAGCTTGGGTCGTTAGCCGTCATGCACTCGCCCAACGAAACGCTGTTGCCACAAGGTTTCCCTGGTGGGCAGCTTCGACGACTGCGGCACAGTGACTTGACGGCCTTTCGAGCGTATCGCGCTATCCCGGAGCTTGGTCGCTTTCAGGTTTGGTCGCCCATGTCGGAGGCGGAGGCTTTGGAGTTTCTGTCCGAGATGAATGAGGCACTGCCCTTCACACCGGGCGAATGGATCCAACTTGGCATCGCAGAGCCTGAATCCGACCAACTTATCGGAGACATCGGCCTGTTCCTATCAGAGGATGGATTCACCGGCAGGGTCGGTTTCACCCTCACCCCATCTGCCCAAGGGCGTGGCATAGCTACTTCAGCCGTGCGCCAAGCCCTACGGATCTTCTTCCGTGCCACGTCAGCGCGGCACGTTGAAGGCATCACCGACAGCCGCAACGCAGCAAGCATCCGTCTCCTTGAGCGAATCGGGTTCCGGCATCACGAGACTCACACCGCTGTCTTCCGGGGGGAGGCGTGCGCCGAGAAGACATATCTCCTTCCGCGATATGACAGTTAACCATGGGCTGGAAGGATGAACTCCAGATACGATAATCGCCTGGCGAAGGCGCGAACCCGGCCATCGCGCTGCGGTTGCAATCGTGGCGTCCCGTGGGCCGGGTCTCCGGCCCCGGCCGGATTGGGTCGCTAGGTATCATGCGCACGCACACGGCAATCCTATCGCTGCTATTTGCGTTGTCGTTCACAGTCACCGCCGCATCAGGGTCGGATTCATCTGCACCGTCCACGCCACCCGGCGCGCCGATTGTCGCACCTACAGAGTATGATTGGACGTTTTCTTGCCGCGGCGGACGTTACGGATTGCAGCAGTTTGGACCTGTTGCGATCTACCCTCGCAACGCTCATATCATCTGGCGCAACAGGGCATACCGGATTCCTCTGCCTGTCCCGTGGGCGCCGGTCATCACAGCTTTTATGGTCTTTGCGCCGTTCGGATTCATTGCGTTTAGGAAGAAGGGCAAGGTGGTCGATGCCTGACCCTGCGCTGAAACGTAGAACAATCGGTACAACCTTCCGCCGCGCGGAGGCGCGAACCCGGCCATCGGGCCGTTAGACGGCAATGACACGCATCGTCTCCATGCTCGCGCTTCTCGTTGCGACCGCTGGCTGCACCACCATCGTCCGGAGCACTGACACGGCTTTCTATCCACACTCTGGCATCCACCTTCTTTATTCGCGCGATGGTCGCTTGATTCAGAAAACAATCTGGCGTCATGACGCGCTGGTTGCCGCCTGGGAGTATCAACGGAAGGGGGATTTACCGAGAGGTGTCATAGACGCGGTGAAACGCGGCGAGCGTGACTGGCCTTCACCGCGATGGATTCAGGTCGTGTGGAAAGGCACCGGGAGGCTCGGATATCTTGACGGGAACGGCGAAGACACCGGATTTGCCGATTTCCGTGAAGGTCAGTATCTCAGAGGAGCAAACTGATGCCGCTTCCCGAGAAACAACACGCGCAAGTCATTGGGTGGGCATGCGGGTGTGGTTGAGCTTCTTTCGTTTCGGTTTTCCTATTCATTTTGGAATACTTGAGTGTTGGCGACTGTCTCTCCCCGGAATCGACTCCGCAAAAGGTTGAACCGCCGGGAGACCGCTGGCATGTTCTCAGGACTCAATCCAAGCAACATCATCCACGGCAAAGCCTATGCAGCCCTCATCTTCACCCGAAATGAACCGCCGCCAGTTTCTCCAACGCACCTCCCTCGCCCTCGGCGCCGCCGGACTGGCCTCGGCTTCCCTGCCGTCGACACTGATGGCACAGGAGAAGAAGGCGCAGCCGTTCCAGATCATTGCGTTTTCCAAACCCTTCCAAACGTTTTCACCAAAAGAGACTGCGGACTTCGTGGCCGAGGTGGGATGGGATGGCATCGAATGCCCCGTCCGCGCCAAGGGACAGGTCCTGCCGGAGCGAGTGGAGGAGGATCTGCCGAAGATGGTCGAG
>JBGGMQ010000092.1:0-3927 GCA_041287975.1 Verrucomicrobium sp.
AGTCTTCTGTCTTCGAGTCTTGCGTCTTCGCGAAGCGATGCCGAAGGCATCCCAGAAGGTAGCCAGGGGTCGAGGGAGCAACGCGACCGAACACCCCTGGTTGGCCCAGCCAAAAATCGCATCCTGAAGGGATGCCAGAAAGGTGGCAAGCAGCAGCCATTGTCCCTAACAATCCAGCGAGGCAGAGCCCCCACATGTCCCGAAAAGATCACGCAGAGGGCTTCATGCTTTTCATCCAGAGCGCTGCACCCGTGCGGCTCTCGATGCCCAATTTTTCAAACACGGACTCCAGGTGCTTCTGCACAGTCCGGGGACTGATGCCCAGAATCTGACCGATCTCTTTGTTTGTCTTGGCCTTGCCCACCCAGTCGAACACCTCCAACTCTCTCGCCGAGAGACTCTTCAACTCGGCGCGCCTCCGCATTTCGCGAAAAGATTTCTCCAGACCCGGCTGCATGAGTGAAAGAAGCACGCGCTCTCTTTCATCATAGTCCTTGTGCGTGCGGGACAGCGCCAGTCCCACCAGATATCCGGGCACCGGTTGTGTGGAGGTGGACATTTGATATTCCACCCCGATGTGGCGGTACACTTCTTGATACAGGGTGAGTTTGTGGAACTGCTCCTGAGTGAGAAAATCGCTGATTTTCAACGGCATGGAGATACCACCTTCGCCAAGCTGATAGCAAGGATGTTCGTGGATGTACTGGTTGAAGGCCTCGCCATAGGTGGCCAGCAATGCCATGTCACGATCCATGATGATGCTCAGCCGCTCACCCTTGTAGAACTCATTGCAGGAGATCCAGTCGGAGGGGATAAAAGCGGGAAGCCATTTGAAGACCACCTTCTGGCGTAGCTCCGCCTCGTCCGCGCTAGCCATCAGATCCTTGGCGCAGGCACTAAGCTTCTTCAGGTCAGACTGGGTGATGAGAGACATGGAGAAAGGAGCTGGGGGTGGAGGTAAAGGATCAACGAGCAGCGCGTAGCATGGAACGAATCTGCATCGCATAAATTACGCCATTTGGCGTATGGCCAGTGGGAGAGTGAGGGGGAATGACTCCGGTATGAAGACAAGCCGTTCTACATGGGGTCGCGCACGTGTTCTTGCATTCATTGGAGTTTCATTGGTTATAAATTCACGAACGGCTGTGTCCCAGGTCACCTGGATCAATCCTGCCGGGGGCAACTGGTTCACCCCCAGCAACTGGAGTGGCAATGCCTTGCCGGTCTCGACCTCAAACGTCATCATTAACAATGGTGGGTCTTCTGGACAGACGCTGGTAGATCAGGCGGGCGCGGTAGCTCAAGGCCTCATTTTGGGCGAGACATCCAAAACCGGTGCACTGGAAGTGACGGGCACGGGAACCCTGGTGGTGGGGCCGGGAGAGTTTTCGATTGGAGACAAGGGCATAGGGCTCCTGACCATTTCCAACGGAGGCAAGGTTACTTCTGCCTCTGCAGTGCTGGCCAACTATCCAGGGACCACGGGAACAGCTGTGATCAAGGGGACCGGCTCTCAGTGGACGGTCCTCTCGACCTTGTACATCGCTGCCGATGCCGGCGCTGTTGGCTCGCTTACTGTGGAGTCAGGTGGAAAGTTGCAGGCGAGTTCTCAGGTCTTGCTCGGCTCGTTTGATCCGACGGCGTCCGGAACACTGACGGTCCAGGGCACGGGATCCAGTTTCGTTCAGACGGTCGGAGGTCTGACGGTGGGCAATGGCGGGTTGGGTTATTTCAACCTCCTGAGTGGAGCCACCGCGTCCACGACGGTGGTGACGGTTGGAGGTACGTCATCGGGAACAGCAGGGGTTTCTGGCAATGGCACGGTGTGGTCCACGGGGAACTTTCTTGTGGGTTCCTCTGGCGCAGGGGTCGGAACGGTGACCGTCTCGGATCAAGCCAAGATGAACACCGTGCACAATCTCATGGGGGCCACGAGCGCCATCAGCAACGGCCAGGTCACTGTGCAGGGTGTCGGTACGGAATGGAACATCAGTGGCGTCTACAGCAATCTGGCGATGACCTTGGGGCGAACTTCGGCGACCGGCAGTCTTTCCGTGCTGGACGGGGGCAAAGTCACCATCGCCGCCACAGCTACGGATGGCATCTCCGCAGACGTCCGGCTCGGAGGGGGCGCGAACTCCACGGCTGTGCTTCTCGTCAGCGGCACGGGTTCCACCTTCAGCACGCCGTACAATCTCTATGTCGGGAACAGCACGAATGCCAAAGGCACCATGACCATCAGTGCGGGCGGCACGGTGAACAGTGGATTCTCAGTCATCAGCACAGGCACCGATGCCAACGCCACGACGACGGATGTCGTCACCGTCACAGGTGCCGGTTCGGTCTGGACCATCTCCAATACCCAAGCGGTGGCTCCAGACCATGCCACCGGGTTGACTGTGGGATCTACCGGGCGCGGCGTCTTGACCCTTGCCGATGGAGGGAAACTCAAACTGAACAACCTCGACGCCTTTGTGGTGATCGGTGGCATGTCCGGCAGCCAGGGCACGATCAACATTGGGGCAGATGCGGCCTCGCCCGCCGCTGCGCCCGGGATCATTGAAGCCCGGGCCGTGCTGTTTTCCACCACCACGCCCGGCCCGCTGGTTTTCACCTTCAATCACACCTCGAACAACTATGTGTTCGCACCGCAGATTTCAGGCAGTGGCCCTGGCATCGTGAACATCGTGGCAGGCACCACCATCTTTACGAACGACAACACTTACACAGGCACCACCAACGTCTCCAGTGGTGCCACCTTGCAGTTTGGCAATGGCGGCACGACCGGAAGCATCAACAAAAACGTCACGGTCAACGGGAGGCTCATCTTCAACCGCTCCAACTCATTCACTTATTCCCAGGTCATTTCAGGATCTGGAGCTGTCGTCCAGTCGGGGAGCGGCACCACCATTCTTACAGGAAACAACACCTATCTGGGTGGCACCACTGTCAATGCCGGCAAATTGCAGATCGGCAATGTCCTCGGTGACGGGGCCTTTGTGGGCGATGTGGTGAACAACGGCACCTTCACCTTCTATCGTACGAGCGCCCTGGACTATGCCGGGGTGATCTCTGGCACGGGTATTCTGGAAAAGATGGGCAATGGCATGCTGACCCTGTCGGCGGTGCAGACTTACACCGGAGGCTCGCGCATCTCTGCGGGCATGCTTCGGCTGGCCGCCAGTGACCGGTTGCTCAGTACGGGTGCGGTGACGGTCAGTGGCTCAGGAAACTTCAGCCTCAATGGCTTCAACCAAACAGTGGGGGACCTGTCGGGTACGGGGGGCACAATTGCCATTGGTGCAGGGACTCTCACCGCTGGGGGAGCGGCGTCCACCAGCATTGCTTCTCAAATTTCAGGCAATGGCGCTTTTATCAAGCAAGGGGCGGGGACCCTGACCATTACCGGAACCAAGACCTTCTCGGGCGCCACCACCGTGTCTGCCGGCAAACTGCAACTGAACGCCAGCATGTCTGCGGGGGGTTTTACCGTGAACTCCGGTGCCACTCTGGCGGGGACGGGCAGCGCCGGGGCCACCACCATTCAGAATGGCGGCATTCTGGCACCCGGCAGCAGTCCTGGAACCTTGACCGTAGCGTCTCTCTTCCTGAACAATGCATCCATCCTGGAATACGAGCTGGCGGCCCCGGGTGGTGTGGGTGACCTCATTCAGGTCACAGGCAATCTCACCCTGGACGGGGTGCTGAATGTCACCGGGCTTACGGGTTTCACCACAGGCATCTACCGCCTCATGAACTATGGCGGGACTCTGGTGGACAACATCCTCAGTCTCGGCACCCAGCCTTCTGGCTACGACTTCGCCGTCAGCGCCGGGGCGGGCCAGGTCAATCTGCTCATCCAGACCACCGGCTCGCTCGGATTGCAGTTCTGGGATGGGGCGAATACCACCGCCAACAACGCCGTGG
>JBGGMQ010000093.1:0-4261 GCA_041287975.1 Verrucomicrobium sp.
CGGGTCGGGTGGTGAGAGTGCCCGCTGTTGATCCCGCCTCAGCATCCATGGAGGCAAAGCCATCTCGGCGCAACATCGCGAGGCCGATCGCCCCGCCCGTGTACATGCCGCGGTTACCGTTGGGCGCGATGCCTGATGCACCCATGTAGGGAAAGATGAGTTGGTCACCGACCACTGCAAATATCCCCGCCGTACTTTGCAGATACCCGCGATCCCATGAGCCCTCGGTACGAGAGCCAACAATGAACCCGCGCCGGTCGGGTCGGTCCCAATGGAATCCATCGCGACTGAAGCCGAGTTCGAGGTCAATCAACTTGGGAAACTTCCCTGCGTCACAGACATCATTCTTCGGGCCGCGGTGGACATAATGCACGCCGACCATGAGGCTCTCATAGGCCACGGCATTTAGGCCGTAGAGCTGCGGCGCCTCCCCGGCCCCCGGATACCGACCCGCTGGCTCGGGTGCATCCAGGTGGTCGGTATTGGTCCAGTAAACTGCCTTCGACCAGTCAGCTCCGTTCATGAAGTCACTATTCTCCGCGTACCATCGGGACCGGCCACGCGGTCCCCCGCGCTTGATGCTGAAGCACCACTTTTGACGAAAGGGATTGTAGAAGAATGAGCAGTAGTCGTCCGCATGCCCAGTGGGAACCCCATCCGACCACTGACCGCGACCATCAGAAACATGGAGGCTGTGCGTGATGCCTTCAACCCGTTGCTCTTTGGGCACCTGCGTCCAGCACGTCATGTACTTCACTCGTTCCGCTGCGTTGGTGGCGTTCAGGTCCAGCCAGACGCAATTGTCAGCACCACCCGTGGTCAGGGCGGCCCCCGTCCAACGCAGGCCCTTCGGCAACAGCGTATTGGCTCCCGCCAGGCCGAGGTCTGACCTCTGCCATCGGATCATGTCGATGCTCGTGGCAAGGGCGAGAGGGCCGCGCCATCCGGCGTTGTAGTACATCTTGAAATGCTTTACCGCAGGATCATAAAACACTCCGCCTTGCCCCAGAAAGGTCATTGCCTCCTGATCCTTCTCCCAGTCTGATGAGGCAGCCAACTCCTGCTGCGTCTCCGGTTTGAAAACAGGATTGCCTTCATACTTTGTCGCTGCGTGAAAGGTCCGCTTTAGCGTGGTACTCTCGATGAGGAAGTCGTCCACAAAGAGCTGCCGCCCCACGTCTATCGAAATCACCGGCGGAGGACTCTTTATATAAGGCACCGCCATTGGCTCCAGTGACGCCGCATTGCCATCGGTGGGTGGCCAGACTTCCGGCAGGACGATGTTGTTGTAGAGCGTCTCAGCGGAACAATCTGACACTGCAATGGCGAGACCAAAGGAGAGAAGGAGTGCGGCTTGGTTCATCACAATCCGCGGAGTTTATCCCTTCCTCGCGCTGGACAGCAATCTCGTGGGACGGGTATTCAGTGGTATGATAACATGAAGCGACCCAGATGCGGCAGTTCGAACCGTAGTTTTATAGTTTTGGAGAGGGGCACGATGAGGGGTTGTCGCTCCGCAAAAGTTGAAACTCTTCAAAAGTATCCCGGCACGAATTGCGAGCCTCATTGCCCAGATCAATTCGCGCCTGCCATTGCCCGCCCTGCCCTTTGACCAATTCACAGACAGTCGAGGTTAGTCCCTGTTTGGGACCAGTGAGCATGATCACCTTATCTCCAATTTTATAGGGGGCACCATTCATTCGCCTGCACAACGGTACGATCAGCCAGGCCAGGAAAACGGCACCGAACAGATATCCCAAGCCAGTCATGCTTGCGAGCCAGAATATGAATGCCAACAGCATGGAAATCTCCGCGAAGTGGCTGAACTCAAGACCCTTGCGAACGAAAAAACTTCCAATCCCAATTGCCAGCACAGCAGTACCCAAGCCCCCACTAAGATGGTAGGGATGGGCAAATGCCTTGTGAAGGATACATTTCATCGTTGTCAGAGAAGGAGGCGAGACATGAGCTGTCAGGATGGCCTCAGAGCGCCGTCGATCTACACATTGTTCATGAGGAACTCATGTCGAAGATAAAGTGAGCCTTTCGCGTCTGCCAGTGTATGGCGAATACAAACTCTGGACAGCTGTGAAACGTGTAGCCCTCACGTTGGAGCTTGGCGTGATCAGCAAATCTCTCCCGCTGAGACTGAGTCGCCGACTGGAGCCCGCCGCGGAATGATTCAGAGTCTGTCTCCCCGAATCGAAAAGATCCACTTCCTGTGTTGGTGTCGAGATTGTGGGATTCGGTGATGTCTGTGGCAGAGTCCGGCAACGCCTCAGGAAGCCACCCGCGCTTGACCGCCCCGTCAGCACGAGCCGCGGCGGCATTCGCGTAGTTGGCCCGAATGTCGTCGTCGCATCCCGTGAGAGACCCCATGGCTGCGGCAAGAAGAAGGCTACGGAGGAGAGCGGTGAGGGGGCGATGCATCAGTTTACCTTGTCGACTCAAATCGCAATCACACAAAGCTTACTCTGCGCACAACTTTGTGAAGCTGCCCTGCCGATAGCGCCCCAAGGTAAAGAGGTCTCCATCGTGGAATCCCCAGACGAGCATCATGGTCGTGGGAAACGTCAGCTCTGCCATGGCCTGCGTCAAGACTATGCCTGCATAACCAAGGAAGAAAACGTAATTACACAAGTTGAAGGCCGGCGCCCAAGCAGGACGCGAATAGACCTCCTGGCTTTTGACCAATCCCCTCAACAAGTGGCTCGGACCGTAGTCCAGGACAGCGTCCCACACCCAGTCCGGACTGTCCAAATTCGAATCACATTCGGACGACGATCCGATCTCGATGTTGGTCCCGCGTCCGCCCCGCATGTTCAACGTGTCCAGCCCGAGATAAACTCCACTTGCCTCGGGGTACTGCCGCAAGTGTCTGATGAGCCATGGCACAGCCAGTTCGACATCCGCAGCGAAGTCTGGTGACGGAAGGTCATTCCATGGGCACAATGGGTGAACTCGCCTGCAAACATCTACGAGCTCTTTCCATGCTGCGGCAGGATCTGTGTGCTCCCGCACGACTGCCAGGGTTTGAAACACTTGTTCGATCATGCTCAGGATTGAATTGAAGCGACTTGAAGAAATCTGGTTGCTGAGACTTGAGCTCATGCTTGCGGATCAAGTCCACAATGAACAACCGTGGCTAGGACGGACAACCAAATCCCAAGTGGTTCCCGTCTAGATCGACTGCAACAAAATCCCTCATTCCGTAGTCATAGCTACGAGGCTCGGCCTTCACCTTGGCACCTTTGGACACGATGTCGGCGTAGTACGTATCCACTTCATCGCAGAAGATGTAAACTGTCCCGCCTCCGACTGGACGGTCGTGGATGGAATGACCAGAGAGGTGCAGACACACCTCACCGAGCTTGATCCCAGCGTAGTCACCAAATCGGAAGTCTTCGGAAAACCCGAGCACTTCGATGTAGTGTTTGAGGGCTTCGTCCAGGTTGCTGACTTGGAAGACAGTGGCAGCGTTGCGGGCGGTCATGAGAAAAATGGAAGTTGGTGTAACCATTGCTTCTAAAGAGTCTGGGGTGCAGAACATCGAGCCCCCGACGACTTTGATCACTCACTACTTGAGGGCTCCTCAAGCATCTCGTCACGAGAGTGATCTCTCGTCCACTGCTTGTACAAATCAACGCGGCGCGGGCTGATTTCTGCTCGCCAGAGCCCCAGACGACCAAAGCCATAGCACCCCTCAAAGGGGGCAGGCGAGGCATCCGCCTTTATAATACCCAGCACCACCACCCGCTTCCCCGACCAGCGGGCAAGCGTTTCGGCGTTGAACTCGAAAACCCCATCGGGTGCGCCCATCCAAATGCCTACTCCATCCTGTCGCTTGGATTTCGGCCAGTGATCCAGAGTGGTGTTCTCGTGTTCAAAATTCAAAACACCTTCAACAGCAATACAGGCACCGTTCAAGCTGCCGCTTTCCGCCAAAATTTGATTCACGCTGCGCACTTTCATCTCTTTGGGAAAGTTAGGTCGACACTCCATTCATAAATCCAGCGTATCCGCATCGGCAAACTTCCATCACCAGATCAGGTATCAAGACTGCCAAAGATAGAGCGAGTCATAGCTTTCAGGTGACTCAAAACTGCCCTGATAGCAACACAATCCACCTTGCGCAGAGAGAAAGCCCCTATCGGCTACTAAGTAAAGTAGATGACCAGCAGGCGTCCTGACTGGGGCGGAGAACGAGAAGACGATCTGTGAGTGTGCGTTCACGGGGAGGCTCGAATATCGTGCGAATTCC
>JBGGMQ010000094.1:0-6033 GCA_041287975.1 Verrucomicrobium sp.
CAATTCATCCTTCTCTGGCGGCGGCACGCTCAATGTGGAGACATCCAACGCCACCCTCCTGGAGAACAGCGGTGCCTTGAACGGACTTGCCACCATCAACATCAATACTCTCGGCAGTCCCAGCAGCGGCCTGGATATTCGCCAGAACCTCAATGGCTCCACCAACTACACGTACGCTACCGGGACCACCCTGAACTTCGTCAATTCAGGCTCGCTCAATACCAACCTGACTCAGACGGTGAACTGGAAGGGAAACATCACGGTTGCCAGTGGGAAGACAGGGTCACTGAGTGCCGCCAACGCAGCCAGCACTTTTTTCATCGACGGCAACATCTCCGGCGCAGGTGCCGTCACCATCAGCGGAGCCGGCGTATTGACTCTGACGGGCACGAACACCTACACAGGTACCACCACCGTATCGGGATCAACTCTTCGCATCACAGGAGGGTCGGCGATTGCCGACACCGGACTCGTCACCCTGGGAACAAGCAGTGCGGCGAGCTTTGATGTCCAGGCTACCGAAACCATCGGTGCACTGGGCGGCGGTGCGGCGGCCTTCGGTGTGGTGAACATTGCTGCCAGCCAGACTCTCACCCTGTCCTCTGGTACCCAGACCTACAGCGGCACCTTCTCTGGCGCAGGCAGACTCGCTGTGGCAGGTGCCTCCCAGACACTCGCTTCCTCTGTGACGCTCACCGACCTCCGTGTCAGCAGCGGCTCGCTCACTCTGGTATCAGCCAACACCATCACGAATGGACTTGTGATGACGGGCGGCACAGTTCAGCTCCGGGACGCGGCCGCCGCAGGCACCAGCGCGATTCAGGCCTCCGGTGGCACCCTCCAGGCCGCTGCGGCTCGTGGCAGCACCTTGAATCTTGCCAACACCATCAACGTGTCCGCTGGCAGCCGTACAGTCCTTTCACCGCAGGCGAATGGCGGAAGCTCCGGAAATGCCACGGTAAACTTCGCAGGCACGATGACCATCAACACGGGGGGCATCCTGCAATTGGGCAGTCCTGGATCAAATGCGGTGTACGGAACTGGCAACGGTGCGGTGGTCTTCGGTGCCGATGCTGTCAGTGGCACGAAGTTCCAGCTCAACGGCAACTCCTTCACCATCGCTGGTCTGAGCACAAACGCAGTCACCCCAGGGGCACCCGTAGTGGAAAACGGCTCCGCTTCCAATACCACGCTCACTGTCGTGCTGCCTGCCAACGGCACTAACATCTTTGCTGGTGCCCTGCGAGACGGCGGCACTGGCACGCTGGCACTGACGGTGAATGGCGGCGCCGGAGCCGCCCTTACCCTTGCGGGAGCAAACACCCACACGGGAGTCACCACCGTCAGCGGCGGCAACCTCATCCTGGCTCACCAACTGGCCTTGCAAAACAGCACAGTAACCACCGGTGGCACAGGCCTTGTTTTCGATGGCTCGGTCTCAGGTCATGCATTCACCTTCGGCGGCTTGAGTGGAGCCGCTGATCTGGCACTGACGGACAACGCCTCCAACGCTGTGACGCTCACCATTGGCAACAACGGCACTTCCCAGACCTACTCCGGCGTCCTCAGCGGATCCGGAGGGCTCACCAAGGTGGGCTCTGGTATGCAGACTCTCCACGGCGCCAACACCTACACCGGCGCGACGACGGTGAATGGAGGTGAACTGCGCACGGACTTCAGCATCACCGGCGCACCGGCAGAAAACATCATCAATCCCAATTCTGCGCTGGTACTCGGTGGCGGTATGTACACTGAGCGACAGCTCACCAATACCGTTGCCAATCGCCAGACCTTCACTGGTCTCACCCTTCGTGCAGGGTCCTCTGTCGTGAACCAAATTCGCGGCGGCGGTGGCGTCCTGCTGCTCACCTTGGGCACGGTGACCCGTGACACGGGCAGCACGGTTGCCTTCAGCGCCAATGGCAGCGGTGCCTCTGGCATCGCGGCGACGGGTACCAACACTGCCTCCGGCATCATCGGCGGGTACGCCACCTACTTTGAGACCAACGGCGGTGCCACCTTCACCAACTCCATCGATTGGGCCACCTACAGTGGTGGAAAAATTGTGAAGCTCGCCGCCGGATCTTACTCAAACACCGCTGCCACCACGGCAGCTACCAATCTGGACCTCACCGCCAGTGTCACCCTCGATGCAAACGTCAGCGTCGGCAGCGTTCGATTCCACAACGCCATACCCGCACCCACGCTCACACTCAACGGCAGTCACATTCTGGACAGCGGTGGCATCCTGATCACTGGCAATGTGGGAGCCAATGCCTCACGCATCACGGGTGGCACCCTCACTTCGGGCAACGGGCAGGACATCATCATCATCCAGAACAACACCAACGCGTCTGGTGCCCTCACCATTGATGCCATCCTCACGGGTGCCGTCGGCCTGACCAAAAGCGGCAGTGGCCAGTTGATCCTTGCTGGGACCAACGACTATACCGGGGCCACGTACCTGAATGGCGGGGTTACCACGATCAGCAGCAATGCCAATCTCGGTTCCGTAGCTACGGGTGCCGCGGTTTATCTCAATGGCGGCACGCTCTCGACCACGGCCACCATTGCCCTGGACAACGGCGGCAGCGGCCAGCGCAGCATCGTTCTCGGAAACAACGGCGGCACGCTCGATGTGGCCGCCAGTGAGGTCCTCACCGTTAGCGGCACAGTCAGTGGCAACGGCGCCTTGAACAAGACCGGAACCGGAACCCTGGCACTCACCGGAACCAGCACTCAAACGGGCAACACGAACGTCACCGCTGGAAATCTGCAGGTGGGAATCGGTGGCGTGGGCCAGACAGGTCCAGGCGCAGTGAACCTCAATGGAGCCAGCACCACGCTCTCCGGCACCGGAGCCGTGCAGGGCCCCGTGAACGTCATCCTGGGCACCCTCAGACCGGGTGACAGCGGGGGCGCGAGCGTCGGCACTCTGACTACCGGAAACCTCAGCTTCGCCCCGACCGCCGCCAGTACTATGGCGGAGCTGCAAATCACCGGCTCAGCGGGTGCCAACACCCTGGCTTCCGACAAGATCACCATCACCGGCTCTCTGACGCTCAATGGCAACAGCAACATCGTGGTCACGGGTACCGGCTATACCCCTACGTTGGGCGACTCGTTCGCGCTTCTGGACTGGAGCACAGTGCTTGACACAGGTTCCGCTTCGGTATTCAACACCGGCACCAACGGGCGTACCGGGGCCAATATAGGCAATGAAGGCAATCTCGATCTTCCCGACATCAGCGCCTACAACCTCACCTGGGACATCCGCGACTTCAGCGGCAGCGGTTCTCTGACCATTGTCGTAACTCCTGAACCCGCCCGTGCGCTGCTCTCACTGCTCGGCCTTCTGGCACTGGGCATGCACCGCCGACGCTCGCTGAGGAGCGCCGGCAGGTAGATTTCCCAGGGACGATCACTTCGCAGAGAGCTCAATCTCGACAGAGTCGATCTTGCCCTTGAAGGGCGCAGCAGTGGCATAGGGGCCAACCGCCGCACCGAGATCGTTGCCGACATCCAGCCCGTCTTTCGGATTGGCTTTGAGCACACTTAATTTGGCGGTGGCGACTTTCGTTCCGATGGCGAGCGAGGCCGTACCATCGGAGGTCAGGGTTGCCACAGCGGTCTGCGGACCCGTGACGGGATCAGGCAGGGCTACTTGAGTGATTTTCCCGTCTCGGCGGACGGAAAAGGTCAGCTTGCCCTGGTGGATCGCGAGCGAGTACCCGTGCACAGTGCCACCATGGGCAATGAGGACACCATCACCGTCAGCAGCCTCGAACTTCGCAGTGATGGTGAAGCCCCGGCCTGCCACGTCAGGAGCTTTCTCACCATCCAGGTGATCCCCGCTTTTCAGGCTGAAACGATTCTGCCCTTTCTTCCTACCGCCACGCCAGGCACCCAGCGGAAGAACATTCGCGTCTGCCGCCCACGCCTGCCACTTATCCGCCAGGGACTTCACGACTTCAGGGCGTGCGACAGCGAGGTCATTCTGTTCGCTGCGGTCGGTGGCCAGATCGTACAGCCGCCACGGTTGATTCTCCAAGGCAACGAGCTTCAGATCACCGTCGCGGATGGCGCGATTTCCTTCATGCTCCCAGAAGAGCGGCTGGCTGCGAGCCAGCTTTTCGCCCTTGATCGCGGGAAGAAGACTGGTCCCGGCTTTGGGCGTGATGGCCTTGCCGTTGAACTCCTTCGGGTACTCTGCACCTGAGACATCCACAGCCGTGGCGAGGATGTCGATCAAGTGGCCAGGTTGCTTTTCCAACGCGCCGCGGCGCTCTGCCGGGATGCCCTTCGGCCAGTGAGCGATGAGCGGCGTGGAGATGCCGCCCTCATCCGTGTAGTGCTTGTAGCGCACAAATGGGGTGTTGTTGAGGGTGGCCCAGCACTGGCCGATGAAGACATCAGAATCGACACTGCCAAGATTCTTCCCATTCGAGCGCCCCTGCACCCCGGCCTCGGCGTTGCCACCGTTGTCACTCAGGAAAAGGATGAGCGTGTTGTCCAGCTGGCCGCGTTGCTTCAGCCCGTCCACCAGTTGCCCGACGGCCCGGTCCATGTGCTCGATGACAGCGGCGTAAATAGCCATGAGGTGATCATAGCGATCCTGTTGCTCCGGGGTGAGGCTGTCCCACGCAGGAACCTCGGCAGGTCGTGGCGAGAGTGGCCACTTCTCATCGATGAGCCCTGCGGCAATCTGGCGGCGGTAGCGCTCCTCGCGGAGCTTGTCCCAGCCTGTCTTGAACTTTCCACGCCAGCGGGCAATATCCTCCTCAGGCGCCTGTAGCGGGAAGTGCGGGGCGTTGAAGGCAGTATAGAGGAAAAACGGCTTCTTAGCAGTGATGGCTTCATCCACGAACTTCAGCCCAAAGCTGGCCCACAAGTCGCTGGAATACAAATCCTTGGGAACGGCTTCGTTACCCCCTTGAGGCACCTCCGCGCCATTGTAGAACAGGCGGGCATTCTTCCCCTCAGGGAAGTAGAAGCCGCCCGCCGCAGCGGTCAGCGTGCGCTGGAAGCCACGCTTGTCCGGCACCACGCCGAAGTTCTGGCCCACATGCCATTTGCCAGTCATGGCAGTAAAGTATCCCGCCTGTCCCAGTACTTCTGGAATGGTGACGGAGGTGTCATTGAGACGGCCGGAGTACCCAGGAAGGACGTCACCCTTGTCATCGCGGCGTTCCTCTGTCATGTGGCCCACCCCCGCCTGATGCGGATACAGCCCGGTGAGCAGGGAAGCACGCGTGGGGCAGCAGCGCGCCGCATTGTAAAACTGGGTGAAACGCACTCCATCCTTTGCCAGAGCGTCAAGGTTGGGGGTCTTCAGTTCGCCGCCGTAACAGCCAATGTCCGACCAACCCATGTCATCCACGAGCATCACGACCACGTTGGGCCTTTCGGATTGGGCGGCAGCACAGCAGACAGTTGCGAACAGAGTCAGTAGAGAGATTTTCATTAAAATACGGATTCACTTTCGGTGACCATCAGCGGCAACAGGTGGTGGTGGGTTGCCTGACAGTGGTAGCGGAATGACGACGGCGAGGTTCCTGCTGGCAGCAGGGGTGGTGGTACAGGGCTGCCCAGGGGATCGGACGCTGACAAAGCAGCGGTCCCACGCGGGAACGTTTCAGATGAGGCAATCATTCATCCATTTGCCCGGCCCGCTTGGCGGGAGACAGGAGACTTGAAGACCCAAGACATGAAATGACGCTGCCGTGTTCCTGTCAGCGGGGCTCTCGCTCAAGGAGCGGCGACGTCCCCGTCGCCGCTGACCGTGACTGACGCTCGATAATCACCACTTTCAGCGAAGCCACATACACCCTTCACTTGGCGACGTCCCGGCTTGCCGGGACTTTGGAGTGCGGCGAGAATCGCCGCTTTGAGAGGTCTGCAACAATGCATCCCGTACGATGTCAGCGGAGCCCCTGGCCCTCCGCTCACCGAGGCGACATGGAGATCGCCTCTCCTTGCTGCTTCCGCGTCTGCAGCACCGTCCGCTTAACCCAGGCCCGCCCCCATCCATCA